>NC_009635.1:0-313900 GCF_000017185.1 Methanococcus aeolicus Nankai-3
ATAATCAAATATATGGCATACTAAGAACTTTTTGCAATATTATAGAACAAATTAAATAAATATCCCTTTGGGATTTTTATTTTTATAATATAATGATTTTGTTTTAATAAATCTTTGATTTATCATAATTATGAAGGAATTTGACTTTTTGAACACACTATAAAAAACATAAAAATAATATTTAACCGTGATTACATGATTTCAACATTTAAAGAAATATTGGCTAAAAAAAATATAAAATATGATAATCCCGTAATTGTTATTTTATTAGGTTATTTGGCAATATTTGTCCTTGCCATACCTTATTATTATAAGTTTAATTTATTTTCTCTATTAAATATATTTTTAGTTATTTTTTTACTTATTCTTTCCTTTGCCCTGCCATTTTTGTTAAATGTGGATATAGAGGGAAATAATAAAATCTCTAATTTTTATAGACTTTACGGGTTATTATTATTTATTATTATATTTTATGGCGTATTTGTTGTTATGAATTCCATTTTATTTGCCGTTTTATGCTCACTGTTTGTTATTGGAATATCAAATTTATATGTTAAATATAAACTATACGATAACGGACAGGATATAAAAAATAAACAACATGAAAAATATTGTAAATTCAAGGAATTGCTATTTAAAAATATGGATAATATAATATTTGCCATTGGAATTATGTCATTTATGGCGTTGGTGATTATTCATAATGCTATACCGTTGTTTAATTATCCTGTTAGGATGAGTTTATCTGCGGACCCACTTAGATTAATATCTACGGGAGCTCTGGTATATGGAGGTATTAATAATATATTTTATTTTATAATTGCCTTTATTTTACTAATATTATTGGGCTATAAAATGGGCGTATTAATCGTTTTTATAGCTTTTTTAGTATATAGATATCAAACAAAAAAAATAAAAATAAAATATATATTGTTGTCAATCATAGGATTAATTGGATTATTGGCTTTAATGTCAAAAGCAATACTATATACATCAAATCAAAATTGGAATATTGGTGTATTTGGCATATTATCATATAGGGCCTATTTTGATATAATGGTGCTGGAAAAAATAATAAATTATCCATATATGTTGCTGGGGGCAATCTCTTTAAATCCTATTGGGGAAGGACTTATTGCAACCACTTTATTGGGGTATTCAAATCCACATAATATTACTTCAACAATGTTTGGACCCATATTATTGGATTTCGGATTATGGGGAGGATTATTATTTGCATTTTTATTGGGTCTAGCAAGTAAATTAATATATGGGGGAGATAGAAAACTATATGCAATATATGCATCAATATTATTATCTATGTGTGAAGTTGGTATTAATTATGGTTTTTTAATTATTGTGTTTGTAATGTTATATGTGAATTCTAAATTATCGATACTAAAAAATAAAAATAGAAATAAAAATAAAAATAGAACATAAGGAGCTCCACCATAAACACCATATAATGTGATATTATGGATTTTGAAAATAATAATGTTAATGATAATATTGAAGTTAAAAAACTTGAAAAGAATATAAAATATATCGTTCTTGTTGTTGATATGGATGACGATATTGGAAGAAAAGCCAATATTAAAACCCCGATATTAGGCAGATGTGACTGTATAGATGGAGCAATAAAATTAGGATTGGCTGACCCGGGGGATACAGATACAAACTCCATATTGGGGGGCGTAAAATTATATGATGAGTTAAAAAAAGAAGGAAAAGATGTTGAAATTATAGTTATAGCAGGACATAAAAATGTAGAATCAGAAGAATGTGCATTAAAAATAAAAGAACAATTGGATTTTTTAAATTATCTTTATGACCCAAATTTTATATATATAGTTTCAGATGGGAAAGAAGATGAATTAGTTTTAAATTATTTGAGAAATAATAATATTTTTGTATGGAAAAAAAGAATAGTTATAAAACAAAATGAATCATTAGAATCAACATATTATCTGGTTCAGGAATTCCTACATAAAACTATGTCCCAGTATGTTCCATTAATATTCACAGTAATAGGGTTTGTATTGGTAATGGGAGCTCTCTTAGAGGGATTAGGGTGGAGAATAATAGCAGGGTTAGCTGGACTATATATTCTTTTAGAGGGTTCCGGATTAACTAAATCCATCAGAAAATCATTTAAAGAAGGTAAAGAAAGCATTGAGTTTGGAAAAATTACTCCAATAGGTAATATATTAAGTGTGATTATTATAATAATTGGAATATTATATTCATATAAGGTATCCAGTGGTTTAGAATATATAACAGCACTTGGAACTTTTTTATATACGATTGCCAATCCATTAACTTTGGGGATATTAATATACATTGTAATTAGGTTTATCGATGAGGTATTATATTCGGAAAAGGATTTAATAACTTTATTCAAAGGACTATTCTTTAAAATATTGTTAATATTTATGTCAAGAGAATTATTGCTGTTATTTTCCGGATTTCTGTATGGGGATATTTCATTTATAATAATAAGTGTGTATGTTGCAATATATATTTCCATAATAGTTTTGCTATCAGCAGTATTATTTTCCATACGACATAGTAAAAAATAATGATAATAATTGATTATTAATTTAATTAAACAAATGGATATATGATATTTATATTTTGTTATATCATATATTAATTTATATTATGGGATATTATGCTAAAAATCATAGGATATGATGGAGAAGAAATAGAAACAATGGGCCCTGAGGAGATTAACAATGAGAACTACAATGTTATATGGGTGGATTGCTATGATCCATCTGATGAGGAGCTCCTACAATTGTCTAAAAATATTGGGATAGAAATAGAGGAATTAAAAGCAGGGCTCGATGAGTTGGAAGTTCCAAGGGTTGAAGAAGAGGACGACTATTATTTAATAGTTTATAAAGCTCCGCTATTTGAAGAAGACATTACAACAACATCTTTTGGGATATTTATAAAGGATAATATTATATTAACTATTCATATTGATAAAATAAACTCCCTTGGTAAGATATACAGCCTTTTAAAGACTAAAAAACCCAAAACTTTTTTAGACCGTGGAAAAGGATTTTTTTTATATTCCCTATTAAATCAAATAACAATTAGTTATTCAAGAATTATGTTAAATTTAGATGATGAATTGGATAGGTTGGAAGAAGTTTTATTAAAGCATCAAGACCAAAATATAACTACTGAAATACTTCAACTTAGGAAAACCTTGGTATATTTCCATAAGGCATTGGTATCAAATAAAGATGTTCTTTCTATCTTAAAAAGAAAATATCTTCCAATAACTACCCAAGATGATAGGGAGCATATTGAGGATTTATATTATGATACATTGCAGTTGATAGACATGGAGACCACATACAGGGAGCTCCTTGTTTCTACTATGGATATGGGCATATCTCTTGAAAATATAAGAATGAATCAAAAAATGAAAATATTAACTATGATTACGGCATTATTTGCCCTGCCAGTGTGGATAACTGGTATTTATGGTATGAATTTTAAATATATGCCTTTGTTAAATAATCCATATGGTTTTTGGGTTATATTTGGTATTACAATAATGTCTATTATGTTGGTGTTGTATGTATTTTCAATTGAAAAATGGATAAAATAATAAAAATCATACAGTAGTATAATACAGTAATATAACAATAAAGAATACAGAAAATACACATAAATATGGTGGTGAGATTATGAAGGAAATAATAATTTGGTCGGCTTATTTGGATGCTGAAAAAAGTAGAAAAGAAGGAAGAAAAATACCAAAAGAATTATGTGTAAATAATCCAAAAATAAAAGATATATATAATTCATTGAGAAAACTTGGATACAATGCAGAGATTGTGAAAAATAAATGCCATCCAAAAGAATGGTGGGAAATTGTGGGATATATTAAAGTTAAAGTAAATGATGATATTCCTAAATTGGAAATTCTTAAAAAGATATGTGAGAATTTGAAAAAATAAAAAAATAAAAATGCAAATCGAAGATTTGCTTTTATATCTTTTTGTGGTTATATTATAGTAAGTTCAAAAACTGTCCCTTTATTGTTCCAAATAATTAAGTGCGATAAGACGAATTAATATAATATAATCTTATTTACAAAATATGGGGTGAAACAGTTCGAAGATTGACTATATAGTATGGGAGCTCCCAATTATAGCATGTTCAAAAAGTGTATTCTTTAAATGTCCAAAAATACAATGAGCTCCCTTCCATAAATTATAAAGAATATTTATTGTATGTCATATTTTTGTGTAAAAAGTTCCTGAACATACCATATATTATTTTTTATTAGCTTCTTTTAATAATGAAACATAACCAACAAATGCACCAGAGGATATAGTATCACCCAATCCAACAGTAGATTTTGGAACATCTACTAATCTTGATGGTGTTGCCACAATTTTATAGTTTTTATATTTTTCTTCTTTTTGTAGGTTATCCACTATTGATTTAAATAATTCATTATATTTATTGTGGGGGACAGTTAATCCCTTCAACAGGTCTGAAACTTTTGATATTTCTCCTAATTTTGCCTTTGTAGCTGCAAGTATTGTGGCCAATTCAAGAATTTTTTTAAGTTGTTTTGTAGTTAATGGATTATCCTTTTTACACATTACCAGAATATAATATAGGGTATGAACTTGCAGGAGCTCCAAGTTAGGATATGTTTCCATTATAATTTTCGATGCTTCTACCACATCTTCCATTTTACTATCTTTTATTATTTTTTGCCCTAATTCTTCATATCCCATAGTGCTAATTAAATTGCCAACTTCTGTTTCATCCATACCCAAACAGTCCATTTTTGGAAGTATTCTATTAATTATATTTTTTCTGAGATTTATATTTTGAATAGATGCAAATTCCAAATGAATTTTTATTTTTTTATTTTTTTGCCGTAATAAATCCAAATCCTCCTCAGCCTTTGTGAAATAATATTCGTATGTCTTTCCATCGCTGTATTTTTCTTTTATGCCCTGATATCCTGAAAATATGGCACAATCAATTTGTTCTCCTATTTCTGGAAGTTTTTCTTTTAAATCTTCTTTTATTTCTAATCTTAATTTATCTGGTCTTGACGCTACAATAAATCTATTTGCAATAGGTGTAATTATGTGTTTGTCGCCCAATTTAAATTCTATTCCTTCTTTATATTCAAATATCCTATTTATTTTTAAAGGGTCATTTTCTTTATAAGATTCTATTGGTTTTTTTAACACTAAATTGCCATCTACAACGGAAGGATATACTAAATTATCATTATCTACAAACATTTCCGCCTGTTTCTTTGATAAAATTGGAGAATAAGCTATAACTTTTTTTGTCCTTAAAATTGATAAAAGATTTGCTATAATTCCAACCTGCCCTCCCATTCTTTCTTCATCATATTTAAAATTGTCAAACCATTTATTTAAATTTTCATCATCTAAAAGAGGAACCTCTGCTGGTTTTCCATTGGCCATGGCATGAATTAACCTAGCAATATAATCGATAGGATTACAGATTTTTCTAGGATATTCATTATATTTTTCAATTATATCGTCCTCCCCATATCGTTCTATGAGATTTTGAATTTCTTTTCCACTCGTATAATATTTTATGGCATCAACATTTACATTATATGCCAAAAAAATACTTATATTTGAAAAATCCAAATAATCCATGCATTCCCTATATTCTTTATATTCATTACAACTTGTATCCATAATTGCACCACCAAAAAAACAGCAAATATTGATTATATCAATGCGGAATATACAAAAATACTAAAAATACATATTTAAAGGATATTTTATATTTCAATGCAATATTTTTTAGTAGGTTTGGACTCTTTTATTTCATCAACTGGACATTCCTCCAATAATTTCCGCGTAATTATTTTACCTCCTTCAACTGCTGGCTGGTTAAAAGCATTAATTTCAAGGAGCTCCCCCATGAATGCCGTCTGCATCTCATATAAATATATTAATTTTCCAATAGTATATTCATTTAATTCATCTATATTGATACTAATATTTGGAATTTTATTATTAGTTAGTGAAATTTCAGTTCCTTTTTGCTCACTGTGTATTAGCGTTGATAAAGTCCGATTGTTTAGATAGTTGGAGCTCCGTATTTTTAAATCATATTTGAATTTATGCACGGTTATAAATGTAATAATTATATTTTTTAATCCATCCATATATAATTGAAGCTGAGAATGCTGGTCTTTTGCACCAAGGGATATAACGGGAGTTTGTCCAATCCCATTTTTACCTATACTTTCGGCCCATAATTGCCTATACCATAGTCCAAATTTATGCAATCTCTCAATATATGGCATAAGCACAGAAATAGTTTTTCCCTTATTGTAGGCAATATAATGTATTGTGGCGTTCATTAATGCAGGATTTTTAAAAATATCTTTATTCCTACATAATTTGTCCATTTCCTTTGCCCCTTCGATTAGTGCTTCAATATCTATATCCATACAGCATAGTGGGGCTAGTCCCACAGCAGAAAATACAGAAAATCTTCCTCCAACATTTTCGGGCATTCTATAAAATTTATATCCTTCCCTATCTGCAATATTTTTTAATTCGCCAGTATTTGCAACTACCACAATATTTTTTTTATAATCCTTTGTTATGCCTTTCAATTTTTCTTCAATTATCAAAAAATTTGCAAGAGTTTCAGCAGTATTTCCAGATTTGCTTATGGCAAATACCAATGTTTTTTTTAAATTAATAATATTTAAAATCTCAAAAGTTTTTTCTGGGTCAGAATTATCCAAAAAATATACCTTTTTATCATTAAGGTCATTGTAGTGTATTCCTTTTACTCCTTCATATATTGCCTGAGTTCCCAATATTGAACCCCCCATTCCAATAACTACTATATTGTCAAAATCTTTTGAATATTCTTTTAGTTCATAATATATCAATATATCATCATAAATAATCTTCATAAATCCTAATTCATCATTTTTGCATTTTTGCATAACCTTGTCATATGCCGTATTTATTTTCTCTTTTATGTTCACAAAATCTAAGAGTGATATCCCCTCTTCATATATAATTTCATCCATGATATTTGTGTAATTTAATTCTATGTTCATTATTTCCCCTCTATTCTTAATTATATATCATTAATTATTTGATGTAAAAAGTTCTCGAACAGACCACATATAAAATCCTTTAAATTTTCATATCTATACACTATATAATTTATACCTCATATCTTGCCATATGTGTGGGTATAAATTGCACCTCCAAATAGTGCCTTATATTTATCTGCACTGTCATTATTTTGCCAACTCAAATTTTTAAATACATGATTATAACAATTTTTCATCATATTATTCAAAGGACTACCTTTTTCATATGGACTTTTAGGGCAATTGCCATGACTATACTCTAAAAACATGCATACTTCTTCAATACGATAATATGTCCAATTTAAGGCATGTCCAATAGCCCACATTAATCCTACTTTATCGTAATTTTTAAACAAAATTCCAGTAGCTTCATGAAAATTGGGGTTATTTAATATGTCTGGATTTAATGAAATTATGGAGTCTTTTAATCCCCCCACCTCTCTTGCGATTACTGGTGTGCAGTGTGCCATGGATTCCATTTGAACTAATCCACATGGCTCCCATAATGAAGGTGTAATTGTCCAATCGCTACTAGCATATATGATCGAAGATAATGGCATGCAGTGTCCAATTAGTGCCATGACATTTCCATTATATGATTCGGCAAAATCAGCCAAATTTTTCTCTATTCGTTCATCTCCTTTCGCAAGTATTACTAATTGGATATCATGTTCCTCAAATAATTCGGAAAATGCTTCAATTGTTATATCGAATCCTTTCTGATGAGTTGCTCTACCAACAATTCCAAATAATGGAACATTTCGCTCTTTTTGTTTGTTATTTAATTCCCCATATATTTCAACATCTGTTCCAGATATTAACTGTTTATCCATTCCATTCCATGCTTCAACATATTTGGATATCCCCCTATCTGCCAACCATGCATATTTTATTTTAGGTTTGATAATATTTGCATCTTCTGCCCCATAATCGCAGGTGAAAGCATATTTTTTTGGATCCAATTTATTGTTGCATAATGTATTCATCCTATTTAATATGGTCGTTGAATTAAATGTTTCAAAATCAATACCATTTATAATTCCATGATATGGCTTAATTTTACTTTGATTGTGTATATAATCTATTAATTTTATTTCTTCGGCATGTGTTGGGCTCACGGTATTAAATGCATCACTAAAATAAATACCCAATTCCAAAAATGGCATGACTAATCCTTTATATTCTATAATTGGCCCTTTAAATGCTTCATTGTGAATGGTCATGGTCGTAGGTAGATTGAGTTTTTCATGACATTTTGCTATTGCAAGACCACATGCCCAGTCATGTCCTGAAACACAATCCACAGGATATTTACCCAAATATGACACAACCAAATCTGCAAATATATCATATTTCAAAGGGTCCCAAGTGTCAAGTGCATTGAAATCTTTGTTGCTAAATACCACCATATCAATATTTGTAGTTGGGTGTTTTGTGATTATAACATCAAATTCAAAATCAATCCCCTTATATTTGGTCTTTAATTTGTCTGTTTTTGCATGTGGTAAATTAGAGATTTTACCATTGTGGTCTGGCGTTATAATAATAACATCATTTCCATTTCTTTTCAAAAACTTTGGCAAATCTCTCATTACATCTCCTAATCCACCGATAGAAGTTAATGGTGCTATGGTAGGCGTTAATATGGCTAACTTCATAATATCCTCCACATAATGACATATATAATAACCATAATTATAATACTATTAATTATAATATTTTGTATTGATGGTATATATAATATATACATTTATAAATAGTAATATAATACAGTATGGCCATAGATATAGCATATTCAAAAAGTCAAATTCTCGGGTAAAGTTCCTGAACATATTATAATATAAATTTTATATCAATAAGCCAATTGGAGGCATATATTATAGGATAATTAATCTTTTTGGATTTATCAGAACAAACTTTTCGAACACATCAAGACTATATACTATCTATAAATATGTGGTGTGAAATATATAATGGCATATAAAATTATAGAATAGATTGAGAGAAAGGGGAGATTATGAAAATAGCCATGATAACTTGGGAATACCCTCCAATAATGGTTGGAGGATTGTCGGTTCATTGTAGAGGTCTTGCTGAAGCACTTGTTAGGGCAGGGCATGAGGTAGATATAATAACTGCGGCATATGATTTACCCGAATATGAAAATATGAATGGCGTAAATATTTACCGTGTAAATCCTATTAAACATTCTAATTTCTTAGATTGGTCATTATTCTCGGCAAATTTAATGATAAAAAAACTTGGAATGTTGGGAGCTCCTAACTACGATATAATCCACTGCCATGATTGGATGACCTATTTTGTAGGAACTGGTGTAAAACATCTATTAAATAAACCATATGTTCAATCCATTCATAGCACAGAATATGGGCGATGCGGGGGTATCCATTCCGAGGATTCAAATGCAATAAATGAAATAGAGTGGTTAAGCACATATGAGTCAAATGCCGTAATAACAGTTAGCAATTCTATGAAACGGGAATTATGTTCTATGTTTAATGTCCCCCATGATAAAGTAAATGTAATATATAATGGAATAGACCCCGAAGAATTTGATATACCAATGGGAGAACATGAAAAAAACGAATTTAGAAAGAGTTTTGGCGTTCAACCTCATGAAAAAATGGTATTATTTGTGGGGAGATTGGTATATCAAAAAGGAGTAGAATATTTAATCAGGGCATTTCCAAAAATATTGGAGCAACATCCTGATTCAAAACTTGTCATAGCTGGTGCAGGTGATATGAGAGGTTATTTAGAAGAATTGGCGTGGAATATGGGGTATGGAGATAAAGTAGTATTTTTAGGGTTTATTGATGGTATGACATTGAAACTACTATACAAATCTACCGATGTGGCAGTCATACCTTCGATTTATGAGCCATTTGGAATTGTGGCACTTGAAGCTATGGCAGGGGGAGCTCCTGTTGTGGTAAGTGATGTAGGGGGGCTAAGTGAAATTATTCAACATGAATATAATGGTGTTAGAGTATATATTAAAAATCCAGATTCCATTGCATGGGGCGTAAATAGAATTTTATCTGATGAAGGATTTAGAAACTGGATTGTAAATAATGCTAAACATGATGTATATACAAAATATAGCTGGGACGCCATAGCTCAAAATACTATAAATGTATATAATGAATCCATTTTAAAACATAAATAATATTACAACTAAATGAATATTTTATCTAGGTGGTGGCATATGGATAATATAGTGAATAAAATAGGAGAAATAGCCGGGGAAATATATCATATATTAAAAGAAGGCGAAAAAAATATGAGTGGATTAAAAAAACCACTTAAAGAAAAAGGATATACTGATAGCCTTATTACAATGGCAATAGGATGGCTTGCAAGAGAAAATAAAATTGACATATATAAACAGGAAAGACAAACCATTGTAAAATTAATAGAAAAATAAGCAATAATTTGTTATTCTTGATTATAATTAAAATTACTGCCAATTGAGGAATTGTCGTAATAATGTATAACATAAAAAGATAATCCATAGTTATTTATGGTAAATCTTTGGTCTTTTTCAGGCGATATACAATATATTATTATATAGTTTATAAAATTTATTGTATCTATATTTATTTTTTTATTTAATGTATGTTGGTGTAATATGGTAGGAATTATAGGAAATAGCAAAGTTCTGGCTAAATTGGATGATATGGGCTCAATTGAATATGCCTTCTTTCCCCATTTAGGTTTTGAAAAACATATATTTGATTCTGCATTTGCTATTTTATATGATGGCGAATTAAAATGGCATTGGGATTACTCGTGGGATATTGACCAACGGTATTTAGATGATACAAATATTTTAAAAACTACCTATTCCAATAAACATTTTTTTGTGAGCTCTGAAGATTTCGTTTCAATAGCACATAATTTATTAGTTAAAAATATAACCATACACAACAATTCAAACCAAAAAAAGAAATTAAAATTATTTTTCTATGAAAATATTAGGATGGGAGAAAATCCACAAAAAAACACTGTAAAATTTTTAAAAACAAATAACTGTTTAATAAAATCCGATAAAAAATATATGTTCGGTATTGGGGGCGGTAAAAAGATATCTTCATACCAGTGTGGTGTTAGGGCATCAGAAAGTAGTGCATATAAAGATATTGAAAACGGACTTTTAAAGGAACAAATTACTGCTACTGGGGATATTACAGACAGTGCTTTGTGCTGGGATATTGAACTAGGACCCAATCAAAAAAGCAATATTCCGATATATATTATAATGGAAGAATATGATGATTATCATAGTAATATGATTGATGTTGTGAATAATCTAAACCAGATTTCAAATAATATCGACAATATATATAAATTAACATATAATTACTGGATAGATGCAGTTAAAAGTTTTTCAAATTTAAATATATCAAATAATTTAAATATCAATAAAAAACAGTGGAAAAATTATGTGGATATATGTAAAAGAGTTATTTTAACAATATTGTTATTAAAAAATTACGATGGTGGAATAATAGCTTCACCCTCAATTTATCCCGATTATAGGTATGTATGGAATAGGGATGCAAGTTATGTATCAATTGCTATGGATTTATATGGTATACCCAGAGTATCTGAAAAATTTTTTGAATGGTGCAAAAAAGCTCAAAACGAAGATGGCTCTTGGGTTCAAAATTATTTCATAGATGGAAAACCCCGTTTAACAGCAATGCAAAATGACCAAGTAGGCACTACAATATATGCCCTCCTTATACACTATAAAATTACAAAAGATAAATCATATTTGAAAAGATATTGGAACATGGTCAAAAAAGCGGGGGATTATATGACCAATGTTATAGTTTCGTCTTCTTCTTGCTATGATTTGTGGGAAGAAACCGTAGGTATATTTTCATATACTCTCGGAGCCCTATATGGCGGTTTAAAATCTGCTATAAAAATAGCCGAAATTTTAAATACAAATGATTTCGAAAGCATCGAAAAATGGGATAATGCCGTGAAATTAATTGAAGATAATATGTATAAGTTTTATTCGGAGAAGGAAAACAGATTTTTAAAATCTATAAATCCGATAGATAAAACAATTGATGCCAGTATTTTGGGGCTGAGTTTTCCATATAATTTAATTCCCGCAGATGACCCACGAATGATTAGCACAGCTGAACAAATTGAGTCAGCATTTAATTACAAAGTTGGAGGTATTGGGCGGTATCCAGAAGATGTTTATTTTGGGGGCAATCCTTGGATAATTACTACAATATGGTTGTATTTATATTATGTTCAATTAATTGAAGTATTATCTTCTAAAAATGCACCATCGGAAGTAATTGAAAAATATAAAAATAAATGCGATAAACTGTTAAAATGGTCATTGAAATATCAATTTAATGGATTATTCCCAGAGCAAATTCATAAAGATATGGGAGCTCCCATATCAGCAATTCCTTTGGGCTGGTCTCATGCCATGGTATTAATAGCATTACATAATGATGCTATTTCAAAATTACAAATCGAATAAGCAATATAAAAGCCAATATAAAATATAAAATATAAAATATAAAATAATAAATATAAAATATAATAGCGGGGGATATTATGCTAATTTCATTTAATTTTGAGGTCCATCAACCTCATAGATTGAATAAATATATTAAAAATGGGATTAATATTGACAAAATTAAAAATACTAACAATAACAACCATAATTTATGGGATAGATATATTGATGTGCCATTAAATAAAGAAGTATTTAATAAAGTTGCAAATAAATGCTATATTCCTACAAATCGAATTATGCTTGATTTAATAGATAAACATGATATTAAAATAGCATACAGCATAACGGGGGTATTTTTAGAACAGGCAATGGAATTTAATGATGAGGTGCTGGACTTATTTAAAGACCTTGTGAAAACTGGCAATGTTGAATTAATTGGGGAAACATACCACCATTCATTATCGTCTTTGTTTGAAACTCATGATGAATTTAAAGAAGACATATTAAGACATAAAAAGCTTATAAAGGACTTATTTAATTATAAAACAGAGGTATTTAGAAATACTGAATTAATATATCATAATAGCATAGCTAAAACTGTAAAGGACATAGGAGGATTTAAAGGTATATTTACAGAGGGCGCAGATAGATTGCTTGATTGGAGGTCTCCAAATTATGTATATGATTCACTTTGTGGTTTAAATGTTCTTTTAAGGAATTATCAATTAAGTGATGATGTTGGTTTTAGATTTTCGTGTTGTGGTTGGGAAGATTATCCATTATACGCCGATAAATATGCAAAATGGCTTGCAAATACTCCTGGAGACTGTATAAATATTTATGTGGATTATGAAACATTTGGAGAACATCAATGGAAAGAAACAGGGATTTTTGAATTTTTGAAGGAGCTCCCCAATGAAATTGAAAAATACTCCCATCTTGAATATGCAAAACCTACTGAAATATTGGATAAATGTAGGCCAAAGGGGGAAATTGATGTATTTGAGTTTTCTGCATTATCTTGGGCAGATACTGAACGAGATATTAGTGCATGGCTTGGCAACAGATTACAAAAGACATCATTTGATAAATTAAAATCCATTAGAGAACCTCTGGGAAGATATATTCAAACCAATAATAAAAATAGTAAAAATAATAACTCCAATACAACAGATACGGCAACACTCGATAACGATTTATATGACGAAATTATGGAATATAGAATTTATAAAAATCTTCAAACAAGTGATAACTTTTATTATCAATGTACAAAAGGATTCAATGATATGGATGTCCATGCTTATTTCAGTCATTTCGAAACTCCTTATGATGCATTTGTGGCTTATATGGATATAGTATATGATTTTAAAACTCACCTAACAATTTCTCAGATTTTGGAAATATATAAAGAAAAATTAAATCGATTAAATAATGAGCTAAATGAATTAAAAGAATTAAATAAAAAAGAAAACGAAGATACCTCAGAATTAAATAATATCATAAATGATTTAAAAGATAAGATTAAAAACATGGAGCTCCAATTAAACTTAAAAGATGAAAATATTCAAAAGTTAAAAGAGGAAGGTGTAAATTTAGTCAATAAATTAAAACAATACGAAAAAGAAATAATCTCAAAAACTGAGAATGTAAAAAAAGAAATAATGAATTTAAAAAAAGAGCACGAGCAAGAAATTAAAAAAAAAGAAAATAAACTAGGAAATAACTCATATAATATAAGAAATAATGATATACAAAAAGATAACAATAAAAATAATAAAAATAATAAAAATAATAGCAATAATAAGAATAATAAGAATAGTGATTTTATTATAGGCTCTTAATCGGGGAAATTATGAACGAAGAAACAAATAATGAATTTAAAAAAAACCTTGAAAAATTTAAAAAAATGGCAAAACGAGGAAAAGAAACTAAGATGGACAAAAAACCACAAATAATTGTGGTTGGTCGTTCCAATGTTGGAAAATCTACGCTAGTAAGACTTATCACAAAAAAAGATGTGAGAGTTGGAAAAAAACCAGGAGTTACTTTAAAAATAAATAAATATGATGTTGGAAACTTTATTCTTGTGGATTTGCCTGGTTTTGGATTTATGACTGGACTTGAAGAAAAAGTTCAAAATAAAATAAAAAAAGAAATTGTTCAATATATTGAAGATAATAAAGACCAAATTGTGGGCTCCATAATATTAATTGACGTCAAAGCATTTCCGGGCATTGTAGAAAGATGGGATAGTAAAGACGAAATACCGATTGATATAGAAATGTTTGAGTTTTTGGAAGAATTGGAGTTAAATCCATCAATATTTATAAATAAAATGGACAAAATAAAAAAGAACGACCAAGACAAAACACTTGATAAAATTGTAGCAATATTTGGTTGTCCTGCTCCGTGGAGACAGTGGATTAATGATATAATCACAATAGGAATTTTGAAAGAAGGAATCGGACTAAATGAAGTAATGGTCAAAATAAATAAAAATGTCAATGAATACAATCGGGTAAAAAATAAAAAATAAAAAAATAAAATAAAATTTTCGAGTATGTCGATAGGAGCTCCATAAAAAACTTTATATATTATATTACATTATATGGGATAAGCAACTTATAATATTTCATATTATAATTTTAAGAAATAACATTTTATATTTTTTGGAAATGTCTGTCGACTATTGCTATAATTATTGGATATGTTTTAAAAATATATTTGGGACATATAGTAATAGCGAATATTTTAATATTTAGCCATAGTCAATCTTCGGACTGTTTCACTCATAAGAGTAAAAATAAAACTGTATTATGTGTGTAGTATCCCACATTAAATTAATTGTTTAGAACAGTAAAAAGAGACAGTTTTGAAGATTAACTATAAAACACGATTTACTAAGAGAGGAGAAATTATGGCACTAAGACCAAGTAAATGTTATAGAGAAATTAATAAACCAGCATACACAAGAAAAAAATATATTAGGGCTGTTCCACAACCAAAAGTTGTTCATTATGTTAATGGAAACAAAGGTGGAGATTTCCCTGTGGAAGTTCATTTAGTTGTTAAAGATGATATTCAAATAAGACATAATGCATTGGAATCAGCAAGGATTGTAGGAAATAAATACACTCAAAATAAATGCGGTAGATTGGGATACAAATTCCAAATAAGAGTATATCCTCACCAAGTATTGAGGGAAAATAAAATGGCATCAGGAGCTGGTGCAGATAGGATTTCCGATGGAATGAGATTATCATTCGGAAAAGCTGTTGGAACAGCTGCAAGAGTTAGAAAAGGGCAAAAAATTATTACAATTTCAACAACTCCTGAAAATGTAATACACGCAAAAGAAGCTTTAAGAAGATGCAACATGAAAATGCCTGTAAAATGTAAAATAGTAATTGGAAAGGGAGCAGAATTAGTAAAAAATTAAATTAATTTCTTTTTTTATTTTTATTATATTTTATTTTTGTTATATTTTTTTTTAAAAATAATATTTAATGGTATATTATATTAATTATATTATTTTATATCTGGTATTTCTGCCCTAATGTATTCTTCTTTATTTCCTTTTCTTAAACTTATGGTGGCATCTATTCCCATTTTTGCCGTTAATTTATTTTTATGGTCTCCTGATGGGTCTAATGAAGAACCTTTTGTATCACTTATAATTACCACATCTTTATCGGCCTGAACTCGTGTAGCTATGGCAAATTCTACATCACTGGGGTTGTGTATGTTTATGTCATCATCAACAATCACAACATGTTTTAAACTTGGATGTGATGCAAGTGCCGCAAGTATGGCATTTTTACCATCTCCTTCGGTTTTCTTTTCGATAGATACAACGGCATGAAGCCAACAACATCCTCCTTCTGTTAGTGAAACCTGTTTAACTGATGGAACTGTGTTTCTAATTCCTTTATACATTCGTGGCTCTTGTGGCAATCCCATTAAAATTTTATGTTCTATTCCCCCTGGGAGAAGGGCATGGAATATTGGTTCTTTTTTTCTTTTTAAAGCTGTTATTTCTATTACTGGTTGCTGTCTAATTGTATCGTATGTTCCAGTAATATCTACGAAAGGTCCTTCTTCTTCCATTTTATTTGTTATTTTTCCTTCGATAATAAATTCCCCTGCTGGAACTTCCAAATCAACAGTATCACATTTTATCAATTTTAAGGGAGCTCCCATTAGTGCAGAGGCATATTTTAATTCATTAAATGTAACATCTCCCGATGTAGAGGATGCCAACAATAGGGCAGGATGCACTCCTATTACTATTGCTACATCTACCTCTCCATCTTTGATATTTTTGTTGTATATGTAGTGTAAATGTCTTTGTTCAACCATTCTAATTATTAATTTGCCATCTTTTACTAAAATTCTGTGAATTGAGGAATTTATGCCATGGTCTTTATCTTTTACAATTACTATGCCTGAGGTTAAATAAGCCCCCGCATCTTTTTCATAGTAAGTAGGTATTGGGTATTGACTTATTTTGCTTACTTCATCAGATACATATTCTTTTTTTAATTCGTTATCAACAATTAATTCCCCATTTTTTTCATTATCTAGGGCATTTATCATATATTCTACTAAGTCGCTTACTTCGATACCTAAACTTTTTGCTATTATTTCCCTGTTGCATAAATTTCCTATTACTTCATATCCATTTACATCTTTTATATAAGTCGGAGCTCCATCATTTTCAGCCAATATTTTTGTAATTTCAAATTTTTTGTTGGCTTTTTCTACTACTTTTAAATTATCTATTGAGTTAATTAAATCTCTTATCATATTTTATACCTCTATATTTGTTATTATTTTATTTACTGCTGTCATATTTTATTTTTTATTAATTTTATTTTTTATTATTTTATCGAGGATTTTACAAATTAAACTCTTTCATTTTTACTAAGTGCAATAATTCCATTGGCAATTGATACTGCAACAGGAGTTCCTCCCTTTGCCCCTACTGTGCTTATTGATGGTATATTTGTATTTCTCAATTCTTCTTTTGATTCACTTGCCTTTACAAATCCAACGGGAGCTCCCACAACTAACTTTGGTTTTATGCCTTCTTCATTAATTAATCTTATAACTTCAAATAGTGCCGTTGGAGCATTGCCTATTACCACAACTCCACCATCAATATATTCTTTTGCCATTCTCATTGAAGCTACTGCCCTTGTTATTTGTTCTTCTTTTGCTATTTTATGGGTTTTTTCATGATTTATAAAATTATGAATATTGTTGTATCTAATCCCTGCTTCAACCATGCTAATATCTACTACAATCGGTTTATTGGAGGCAATTGCCTCAATTCCATTTTTTAATGGTTCATTTCTAAAATCCATAAGTTTTGCATATTCTTCATCTGCTGTTGCATGAACAACCCTTTCAATTATTCCCATCTCATTTACTGAATATTTATTTATTTTGTCGCCCAATATATTTTTTATCTTTTCTTTTACAATCAATCTTGACTTTTCGGCTATGTCCATTCCGTCTTTTGTAGAGGCTCCCATAAACATAAATTTCACCTAAATATTTTTTATTTTTACTATTATTTTACTGTTTTATTTTATCGCAATACTTTATTTATTTTTATTTTTATTTTTTTATTTATAGTCAATCTTCGAACTTCTTCGCGTAATATCTTCAATTAAACCCCCATAACTATTCTAAATAAATTTCTAAGTCCTGGTGCAAATCCTAATGCCATTATTGTTATTTTAATTATATTTCTTAAATTTTTATTATCTACCTCATGATTTAGCACATATAATACAGAAAATACCAAAGCTAATTTTAAAGGTATCATGCTGTAAGCTCCAAATGTATCCATAAAAAACCGAGGAATTGGATGCTGTTCCCAATAACCATGGGAGGCTATACCCACGGCCGTGGCTGATGCGTCTGTCAATTGTCCCAATATTGCATATTTATCTATTTTATCAAATTTCAATTTATTTTTTATATATTCTACATTATTTAATAGATATGATATTATGCCGTATATTATTGCAATTATTAACAATATCTGTAATAGCGTTCCGAAATATACAATATTTGTTAAAAATATGGCTCCAAAATACAGCATTGGTAAAACTGCCATAATTATTGAATATTTGTAGTATTTTTCTTTGAAAAAGTATCCTGTTAATATTATTGAAAATATGTAGTATATCCCTAAAACTACAACAATTCCGGGGGTAACCGTATAAAAGGTATGGGGCAAAACTCCTGCATCAGTCATTGACCTTAGTAGAGATATTAAAATTACATAAAATACCGTAGTTAGTGCAAATTTGCTGTCTATCTCTATTTTTAAGGATTTGCATGCCCTATAAAATATATAAACCATTACAAAAAGAAGTATCCCATAGGTAATTTCCTGAATAATGGTATATCCTGATTGATTATATATTGGATTAATATAATATTTATTAATAAATCCCGAAATATAAGCTGCAATATCCATTTACTCACCAGTTTTATTTTAATATATTTTAATATATTTAATTATAATTAATATAATTATCGTATTGTATTATCGTAATTATGGGGAGCTCCCAAACTACCATAATTACCCATAATTAATTATAATTAATTATAATTATATTATCATATACAACATAAATTGCTCTGAAAAATTTATATTATCGTAAAAATCGCTTTGCGATTTTGAGACGGTTTAGTGAAAAAGTCCGAAGATTGACCATATAAAAAAGAGGGACAATATGAGTGTAAATTTAAAAAATGCAAAAATGATTAGAATATATATAAAAGAACAAGACGAACATGCCCACATGAAATTATATAAATATATAGTGGAAAAACTTAAAGAATATAATATTTCTGGTGCCACAATATTTAAAGGAATAAATGGCTATGGGGAGAGGGGAACTGCAAATATTGATATAATAAGGTTATCCATGGATTTACCTGTTGTTATTGAATGTATCGACGAGATAGAAAAAATAGATAAAATATTGGGGGAATTGGTTGAGATAATAGGAGATAATGGATTAATTGCCGTTGTTGATGTGAATATAGTTTCCAAATAATAATAGGGCAATTAAAACAATCATATATAATTAAATAAGTGGGTGAAATTGTGGATTTTTCATATATATTAAATAAAAAAGCTAGAATACAGGAAAAAATAAATTCTATCAATAAAACTATGGATATTGGAGAATATTGGATACATGATAATTTTGAAAATTCTTCAAATTGCATATTTGCAGGGGGAGACGGCAGTTTTAATAAAATAGATTATATTGATTATTGTTTATATTCGGTTGGAACAATATCATATATAAATGAAACAGGGGGCAAAATAGAAGAATCAATAAAACAATGGGATATTGATATAATGTTGCCATATAAATATGTATCTAACAGATTACGGCTTTATATGATAAATATGGAGTTAAAAACCATATTGTGGAATTTTATAAATAAAGATATTGATTATTATTTATTTGATGGTTCTTTATATTCCTTATTAATTCAAACCCATACATACGGAGCTCCACGAAATTTAGAACAAAATTCCGATTTAACTTATTGTTATAATTCTCACAAAAAAGAATTAATGGAAAAAATATATGCCCAATTAAATAATAATGATTTATCTCCGATATATGATTATAATGAGGACGAAAAGATATTATTTGAGCAGTTGGAATATATTGTCCTATTGGTAGAGATTTTAAAAAATTATAAAAATAAAATAATAGGAATATCCAAAACTTCTAAAATGAGTATTTATTTTGAAAACTCAAATATGCCAGATATGGGGATTTTTTCAAAAGGAGTAAAAAAAACAGGATATTCTAAACCTATAAATCTTGTGGAAAAACAATTTAATGAGGGCATAAATTATACCATAAATAATTTTAAAAAATTGTATCCTTTGGAAAATTTATATTATGGATTTTTAAAATTGGACAATAATTCAGGATTAACAAATATTACTTCCTTTTGTAAGTTGGATAATGAAGTTTTTTCAAATTTAAAAGAAATATCGGTCTCTGGTTATCCATATGTGTTAAAAAAATCTCATGAAACCGTAAAAATTAGTAATAAATCTATGGAGCTCTGCGGTAAATTGTTGGGAATTAATAAAAAACGAGATAGGGATATTATACTTGATTGAATTATAATAAATATACTTCGTAATGTATTTTACTTCGGGAGTTTTACTTCGGGAGCTCCCAAACACATTAACAAACCATATAATTGTTATATCGTCATATGACGAATTAATATTCATTTTAAATCGAAACTTTTATATAATATATTTTTGTAGTATAATTATGGATAAAATAAAATTGCACATTATCGGAGATGTAGTATTATCTGATGATATTGGAAAAAGTATGAAGAAGTGGAGGGATATGTTTGGCATATCTCAAATAGATGTTTCGAGATACTTAGGGTTATCTCCATCTGTTATAAGTGATTATGAATCAGGACGGCGAAAAAACCCTGGTGTAGTTGTTATAAGAAGATATATTGAAACCCTAATCAATATAGACAGGGAAAAGGGCGGACACACTATAAAAGCACTTCAAAGAGTAATAAATCCTCCATCAATGAATGCTATTTTACAGATAAAAGAGTATGGAGCTCCCATATCAATAGAGGAATTTCTAAAAATAATTGATGGAAAAATAGTTCGAGACAATAAAAATAATAATTCCATTGAAACTAATATTTTTGGGCATACTGTTGTAGATAGTGTAAAGGCAATATTGGAAATGGATGGCCAAGATTTTATAAATCTTTATGGTTGGACAACGGAAAGAGCACTAATATTTACCAATGTTTCAACTGGTAGGAGTCCAATGGTGGCAATTAGGGTTAGTTCTATAAAACCACGAGTTGTGGTATTTCAAGGATATACTAAATTAGATACATTGGCTCTAAAAATAGCCGAAATTGAAGGTATTACGCTAATTACAACAGACCTTGAACTTGATGAATTATTAAAACGATTAAAATAGCATAATATCAAATATAATATATTAAATACAATAATATACAATAAAATAAGATATTTTTGTTTTTGTTTTTTGAATTATACAATTATATAAAAGGTGATTAAATGACAGTAGGTATTGTAGGCTATGGTAGTCATATTCCAAAATATAGAATTAAAGTAGAAGAAATAGCAGCCGTATGGGGGAAAAATCCAGAATCCATAAAAAACGGATTAATTGTAAATGAAAAAAGTCTTCCTGGTCCAGACGAGGATACGGCAACCATAGCAGTTGAATCAAGTAGGAGGGCTTTAAAAAGAGCAGGAATTGATGCAAAAGATATTGGGGCTGTTTATGTTGGTAGTGAAAGTCATCCATATGCCGTGAAACCTACTTCTTCAATAGTGGCGGAGGCAATAGGTGCTACGCCTGATTTAACAGCCGCAGATTTGGAATTCGCCTGTAAAGCTGGAACCGCAGGAATTCAAATGTGCATGGGGCTTGTAGGTAGTGGAATGATAGATTATGGTATGGCAGTTGGTGCAGATACAGCTCAGGGAGCTCCGGGTGATGCACTTGAATACACCGCAGCAGCAGGCGGTGCCTCATATATTATAGGAAATAAAAAACAAGAATTAATTGCAGAAATAAACAAAACATATTCATTTACCACAGATACGCCTGATTTTTGGAGAAGAGAGGGACAATCATATCCAAAACATGGCGGTAGATTTACAGGAGAACCGGCTTTCTTTAAGCATGTTATAAGTGCAGCAAAAGGTATGATGGAAAAAATGGATACTACGGCAAAAGACTACGATTATTGTGTATTCCACCAACCAAATGGAAAATTCTATATAAGGGCGGCAAAAATGTTAGGATTTAGCGAAGAACAATATAAATACGGACTTTTAACACCATATTTAGGAAATACCTATTCGGGAGCTGTTCCATTGGGATTATCTAATGTGTTGGACAATGCAAAGGACGGGGATAAAATATTTGTAGTATCTTATGGTAGTGGTTCTGGTAGTGATGCCTTTGATATGACTGTAAAGGATAGAATTGAAGAGGTAAAGGATAAAGCTCTTAAAACCATGGAAATACTTGGAAATAAAAAATATGTAAATTATTCGGTTTATTTAAAATACAGAGGAGGAATTAAACTTTAATTAAAGAAATTAGAAATATATCTTAATACAACAATATAATAATATAATAATCTAACATATAGGGATAGCAATATATAACAATATTAAAATTAAGGTGAAATAATGAGAGATGTGGCTATAATAGGATATGGACAAACGAAATTTGGAGAATTATGGGATAAATCTTTTAGAGATACAATTGTAGAGGCTGGAGCAAATGCAATAATAGATGCAAATATTGAGGGTGCCGACATTGATGCCATGTATATCGGAAATATGAGTGGAGGTTTGTTTGTAGGGCAGGAACATATATCTTCGCTTATTGCCGACTACACGGGATTTAATCCAATTCCATGCACCAGAGTAGAAGCCGCCTGTGCATCTGGAAGTTTAGCTATTAGAAGTGCATATTTATCTGTTGCTAGTGGTGCCCATGATGTGGTTTTAGCTGGAGGAGTAGAAAAAATGACAGATGTTGAAGATGCTACTTCGGCAATAGCTACGGCAGCCGACCAAGAATGGGAATCATTTTTTGGGGCAACATTTCCATCATTATATGCCATGATGGCAAAAAGATATATGTATGAATTTGGAATGACAATTGACGAATTATCTATGTGGAGCGTTATAGCTCATGACAACGCATCAAAAAACCCTTATGCACAATTTCAATTTAAAACTACGCTGGAAAAAGTTTTAAATGCTTCGCCTGTGGCTGACCCCCTTACACTTATGCACTGCTCTCCTGTTTCAGATGGGGGTGCGGCACTTATTATTTGTGATGCAGATAAAGCAGAAGAATATGCACCAAAAGATGAAATAATGTATATTAGGGCTTCAACACAGGCATCAGATACAATAGCACTACACAGTAGAAAAAGTATGACTACACTTAATGCTGCAAAAGTTGCATCAGAACAGGCATATAAATTAGCTGGTGTAGATGCAAATAAAATAGATGTTGCAGAGGTTCATGACTGTTTTGCAATAAATGGGCTCATATTATTGGAGGATTTAGGTTTCTGTAAAAAAGGAGAGGCTAAAACAGTAATTGGTCAAGAAGAAAAAATAAGAATTGATTATGATAATTTTGTAACTGTAAATCCAAGTGGTGGTTTAAAGGCAGCAGGACATGCTTTGGGAGCTACTGGAATAAGACAGGTGGGAGAAATATATTGGCAGTTAAAACAGGATAAAAATTGTAAAAATAGGCAAGTGCAAATAAATAATGGATATGGAATTACGGCAAATGTTGGGGGAACTGGTGGAACGGTATGCACCCATATTATTTCAGATAAAAGGAAATAAACTAAGAATGATAAATCATATTATAAATTATATGGGGAAATAATAAAGAAAAGAGTATATAGTCAATCTTCGGTCTTTTTCAGGCGACATACAATAAACTCAAATTATTAGGCCATTAAAATTAGATTAATAAATAATTTAGGACAGATAAGGACGGTTATTGAACTTACTATATGTTAGGTGTAATTATGTGTAATATTAATCTTTATTTAAACGATAAAATTGTAATGGAAGATATAATGTCCATTGAAAAAAAGCCCGATGCAGTAAATACACTTGTAGCAATTGATTTATTTGGGGATAAAAAAGAATTTGAAAATTCTGAAATAATTAAAGTGGATTTAAACGAAAATAAAATAATAATACGAGAAATAAAATAATATGGAATAAATGGATAAATAAAAAAATAAGTAGGTGATATGATGGTAGTAAGAACTTGGAGGCATTTTGACGAAAGATATAATTTAATAGGCACAAAATGTAAAACCTGTGGAACTGTTTATTTTCCTGCAAGAAATGTATGTGCAAATTGTAGGAGAAAAGGGGAAATAGAACCATATAAATTAAGCGGAAAAGGTAAAATATATACATATTCTTTAATATCTGCTCCACCAAAAGAGTTTGAATTGGGAGCTCCCTATGTTATAGGTATTATTGAGTTGGAAGAAGGGGCAAAAATAACTGCACAAATCGATGACGAAATTGAAAATATAGAAATTGGCATGCCTGTTGAAGCTACATTCAGAAGAATAAGCGAAGAGGGAAAAGATGGAGTTATAAAATACGGATATAAATTTAAACCTGTTGGAAAATAATATAAATAAATTATTATTCTATTTTTTTTAGTATATATAAAAATGGTAAAAGTTCTTGGACCTAATAAAATAGAGCACAATACAAAAAACTTTGAAAAAACACACAATATATTATATAGATTATATGCATTATATGTGTGTATAATATTTTTTATTAAATTTTAAGGTGTTAAGATGCATGAATTATCTTATGCCACTTCCATAGTAAATGCCATAATGGAGCATATTACAAACATGGAACAGGCTAATAAAGTTAAAAAAGTATCCAAAATAAATTTGGAAATCGGAGAACTTACTTTTATTAATTTTGAGCAGTTGAAATTTGCCTTTGAAGTGGCATCAGAGGGAACACTATGTAAAGATGCCAAACTTGAAGCAGAATTCTTAAAACCACATATTGCATGTAATAATTGCGGATATAGGGGAGAATTAACGGCAAATGATGAATTTGAAGTAAAATGTCCAGAATGTGGAAGTTTATCTCTAAAAATAAGTGGCGGAAAAGAATTCAATATTAAAAATGCTATTTTGGAATCTGATGAATAATAATATTATTTTGTTTATATTATATTTTTTTATATTTTTTTATATTTGATTGTATCTCTAATTATATTTTTAATTTATCCCCTAATCGCGGAGTAATCGTATTAAATCCATTTTCAATTGCCCATTCTTTAAATAACATTATACTTTCTTCCTCCCCGTGCTGTATTATGAGATTTTCAGGATTTGCTTTTTTTACAATTGTTCTTAATTCATCCATGTCGGCATGTGCCGAAAATTCATACTGTGCCACTTCAAATTTAGGTTTTATAAATAACTCTCCTATTGGGAATTTTCCAGTATCGAGGAGAATTCGTCCCGCCGTATTTTTCACTTGATAACCTGTCAATATCAGGGAGCTCCGTGGGTCATTCCAAAAGTTATCTATATAATTTAATACTGGTCCTCCACTGAGCATTCCAGCCGTGCTAACAATTATTCCGCCATTTTCCCTTAAATCTTCAATTACATATTTTCGGTCTTCTTTAACTTTATGCGTACTTAGAAACGCACTTTTAAGTTTTGCATGATTTTCAAGATATGACGGATTTTGATTTAACATAATTTTTGTTATTTTTATACCTAATCCATCAAAATAAATTGGAACGCTCCAATTTACTTCATTGAGCATCAATAGTATTTCCTGACTTCTATCTACTGCAAAAACTGGTATTATAGCAACTCCCCCTCTTTCCACTGTTTCCTTTACCTTATTTAGAAACTCTTTTTCAAGGAGCTCCCTATCAGGGTGATTTTCTCCACCATAGGTAGATTCAATTATTAGGGCATTTATATCATTATCACAATAACTTAAATCTGCCCCATTTACTAATCTGGTTTTTGAAACTCTTGTATCTCCTGTATAAACTATTCTTTTGCCATTTTCATAATTTAAATCTATTGTGGCACTTCCTGGAATATGTCCAGCATCATAATATGTAAATTCAAAGTCTCTGAATTGTTCCATATTTTTATATTCTATATCTTTATGGTGTCGTATTTCTTTTTTAAGGTCTCCTTTATTAAATGGAACTTGACCATGCTCCATTAATCCTATTTTTAATGAATCTTTTAGGAGCTCCTTAGTTAAATCCTGTGTCATAGGGGTTGAATATATTGGACAATTGATTTTCATATGGGGAAGCACAGGTAAAGCACCGGTATGGTCAAGATGGGCATGAGATATAAAAACTGCATTAGGATATAATTTATTAAATACAGGATATTCGGGATTATTATTCTTATTATTATCCTCTTCCAATAGTTTTACTCCACAATCCAATAATATAATGCTGTTATCGCTTCTGACTTCAATACAACTTCTACCTACTTCCATTGCTCCGCCCCTAAATAATATTTTCATATATTATCACCCCTTTTATTTATATGATATATAATGTAGAGAGAGAATTACATATAATTTAATGTAAATTCTAATTAATTATATATACATTTATTTTTATACTACATATTATTTATTATGGGAGCATATTTGGGAGCTCCCGCCGAGATAAATCTAAATTATAATTATATAATATATTATAAATAGTGAAACCATGACTGATTTAATAATCTGCGAAAAACCGAATGTATCAAAAAAAATAGCCGATGCTCTTGGAAAACCTAAAAAGAAATCAAATGATGGGGTTCCATATTATGAAATAGAACGAAATGGAAAAAAAATAATTGTAGCATCTGCTGTTGGTCATTTATATACATTAGAGGAGAAAAAATCCGACGAAAAAGGAAAAAATAAAGGAAGAAATAGCTTTGGGAGATATCCTATTTTTGATATAAGGTGGGTGCCAGCTTCTACAATAAAAGGAAAGGAATATGTTCAAAAATACATAAATACATTAAATAAATTATCTAAGAAATCAAATGATTATTATATTGCTTCGGATTGGGATATTGAGGGGGAATTAATAGGTTATCATGCACTACGATATTGTTGTAATGAGGATAACGCAAAAAGAATGAGATTTTCATCACTTACTAAAAAGGATATTATTAAAGCATATGAGCAACCCGATAATATAGATTTTGGGCTTGTTGATGCAGGGGATACAAGGCATAGATTAGATTGGTATTATGGTATCAATATGTCTGTGGCACTGATGCAATGTATAAGGTCAGTCAATAGATGGCATACAATGAGTACAGGGAGGGTTCAAGGTCCAGCATTATCTTTTTTAGTGGATAGGGAGCTTGAAATAAGAAAATTTGTGCCTGTGCCATACTGGGTAATAGATGCAAATTTAAAAGATGGATTGATAGCAATACATGAAAAAGATAAATTTTGGGACGAAAAGGAAGCTAACACAATTTACAACAAAATAAAAGACGAGAAGGAAGCAATTGTAGCAAATGTTAAAAAAACTAAAAAAACAATTAAACCTAATCCGCCATTTGATTTGGGGGCTCTCCAAAGAGAGGCACATAGAATATTTAAATTCTCACCAAAGAAAACTCAGGAAATCGCTCAGAAATTGTATGAAAAGGCAATTTGTTCATATCCAAGAACAAGCTCCCAAAAACTTCCAAAAGATGATAATTATATTAATGACATATTAAATAAAGTTGTAAATCATAATATATATGGAAAATACGCAAAATCTATAATTGAGGAAGGAAGGAAACCTATTGAGGGGAAAAAGGACGACCCAGCTCACCCCGCAATTCATTTTGTGGATACTCCAAAAGAGGAGCTCCCACCAGAGGAACAAAAATTATATGATTTAATTGTAAGAAGAACTCTTGCCGTATTTTGGGATAATGCTGAAAGAGAATATAGCAATATATCGTTGGACATAGGAGGGGAGATTTTTAAACTTAGTGGCTCACGAACCATTAAAGAAGGTTGGCATGAAATATATTATTTCACTAAATTTGATGAGACGGAGCTCCCTGCCCTAAGAAAAAATAATAAAATTGTCGTAGAAAAAATCAATATTGAGGAAAAGGAGACCAAACCGCCAAAAAGATATACAATGTCTTCAATTATTAAAGAGCTTGAAAATAGGGAGCTTGGAACAAAATCCACCCGAGCTGACATTGTAGAAAAATTGGTAAAAAGAGGCTACTTAATAGAGGATAATTCTTTAACTGTGACGGATTTAGGTATTGGAGTAATAGAAGTTCTTAAAAAATACTGTCCCGAGATTATAGACGAGCAAATGACAAGAGAGCTTGAAAAGAAATTGGATAGATTGCAAAAAAGAACCATAAAAAAAGAAACAGTTTTAAAGGATGCCGAAAAGAAATTAACGGCGATACTTAATGAAGTTAAGAAAAAGGAAAAAGAAATAGGGGCTGAATTGGTTGAAAAAGTAGATGCCACAAATAAAACACTTCAAACCATAGGTAAATGTGAATGTGGAGGGGATTTGGGAATAATCAGAATAAAAAATAAAAGAAGATTTGTAGGTTGCTCTAACTATCCAGAATGCACCATTGCATACCCATTACCTGCCAAGGGAAGAATTAAAATACCAAATGAAGTTTGTGAGGTTTGTGGAAAACCTATGTTATTAATTGATAATCAAAAACTTTGTGTAAATACAGATTGTCCTTCAAAAATATCCGAAGAAGATAAAAAAGAATTGGAAAAATTGGAGAAAAGCGAAAAACCATGCCCAAAATGTGATGGAACACTTACAGTGAAAAAAGGAGTTTATGGTGTATTTTTAGGTTGCTCTAACTATCCAAAATGTAAATACACTGAAAAATTACATAGTAAGAAAGAAGATTCCGAAATTACTGTTGTTGGTGAATGTCCAGACTGTGGAGGGGATTTGGTGATTAAAAAAGGTAGATTTGGAGAATTTATAGCCTGTTCCAACTATCCAAAATGTAAGCACACTGAAAAGATTAAAAAAGATGGTAAAAGCAATGCCAAAGCCACCAAAACAGAAAAAACAGAAACTAAAACCACCAAAAAGAAATCCACAAAAGGAAGCACAACAAAGGAAAAGAAAAAACCAGATAATTCAAACGAAGTTGGTGAATGTCCAGACTGTGGAGGGGATTTGGTGATTAAAAAAGGTAGATTTGGAGAATTTATAGCCTGTTCCAACTATCCAAAATGTAAGCACACTGAAAAGATTAAAAAAGATTAAACAATT
Organism: Methanococcus aeolicus Nankai-3; assembly: GCF_000017185.1. Classification (NCBI taxonomy): domain Archaea; kingdom Methanobacteriati; phylum Methanobacteriota; class Methanococci; order Methanococcales; family Methanococcaceae; genus Methanococcus; species Methanococcus aeolicus. Next base: position 29,612 of record NC_009635.1, read on the forward strand.
TATATTATGGGACCTCCAAAATGTTCTGAAATAAAATTAGTTTAGAATTTTAAGATTTACGAATTATTAATATATATGGATATGATATTATGAAAGATTTAAGACCTATAATATGGGATAATGAAAAAAATCAATTGATATTAATTGACCAGAGAAAACTACCAAATAGTTTGGAATATTTTGTATGTAAAACCTATGAAGATGTTGCATTTGCAATTAAAGATATGGTTGTTAGGGGAGCTCCTGCAATAGGCGTATCTGCGGCTTATGGAATGGCACTTGCTGAATTAAATAACAACAATATCGCTTGCGGTAGCAAGCGAGCAACGAAAACCAAAGGTTTTCGTCTAATAGAAAAAGCACACAATGAGTTAAAAAACACAAGACCAACAGCCGTAAATTTATTTTGGGCTTTGGATAGATGTATGGAAGCATACAAAAACAATAAATCAATATTAAACGAAGCAAAAGAAATACATAATGAAGACATAGAAATATGTAAAAAAATAGGGCAAATAGGGGAAAAAATAATAAATGACGGAGATACAATTTTAACACATTGCAATGCGGGAGCTTTGGCAACTTCGGCATATGGAACAGCTTTAAGTGTGATTAGATTTGCCCACTATAACAACAAAAAAATCAGCGTCATAGCAGATGAAACCAGGCCCCGATTACAGGGGGCAAATCTAACGGCTTATGAGTTAAATTATGAAAATATACCTGTTAAAGTAATAACTGATAATACCGCAGGATTTTTAATGAAAATGGGAAAAATAGATAAAATAATTGTAGGGGCAGATAGAATATTAAAAGATTATACGGTATTTAATAAAATTGGGACATATTCTCTTGCAGTGTTGGCAAAATATCATAATGTGCCTTTTTATGTGGGAGCTCCCTACTCTACATTTGATTATGAAAATAGCATTGAAGATATTATAATTGAAGAAAGAGACGAAAAAGAAGTAAAATATATAAACAATATAAATATTATGCCAGAAGGCGTTTCTGTGTATAATTATGCTTTTGATAGCACACCTGCGGAATTAATTACTGGAATAATCACAGAAAAAGAAATAATTTATCCAAATAAAAAATAATAAATATATAAATAATAAATATATAATACAAATATCAAAATATAAAATTATTATAAAATTATAAAAACTAAATAAGGAGATATAAAATGTATGCATTAGGCGATTGGAGAAGAACACATTATTCATCAGAAGTAAATTCAGAAATGGACGGTCAAGAAATTATAATTATGGGCTGGAATCATTCTATAAGAAAATTAGGAAAATTAGTATTTATTATATTGAGAGATAGGGAAGGAACTATACAAATAGTAGCACCAAAACAGAAAGTATCAGAAGAAACATTTGCAACGGCGAAATCACTTGGAAAAGAAGATGTAATGGCAATTAAAGGAAAAGTTGTAGCAAATGAAAAGGCACCTGCTGGATTTGAAGTAATTCCTATTGAAATAAAAATATTAAACAAAGCAGATACTCCTCTTCCATTGGACCCATCGGAAAAGGTTTCCGCAGATATTGATACAAGATTGGATAAAAGATTTTTAGATTTAAGAAGACCAAAAATACAATCATTATTTAAATTAAGGTCTGAGGTATTAAAATCTATTAGAAATACTTTTCATGACAACGGATTTATTGATGTAGATACCCCAAAACTTGTAGCAAGTGCAACAGAGGGAGGAACAGAATTATTCCCAATATCATACTTTGATAAAGAGGCGTTTTTAGGACAAAGCCCACAGTTATATAAACAAATGATGATGGCAGCAGGATTTGACAGAGTATTTGAAATTGGACCAATATTTAGGGCAGAAGAGCACAACACAAGAAGACATTTAAATGAGGCAATCTCAATTGACTGTGAAATGTCATTTGCAGACGAAAAAGATGCTATGGAAATACTTGAAAAGGTTATTAATAACGCATTTACCGATATCTATAATAATAATCAGAAGGAGCTCCAAACACTTGGTATTGATTTAAAAGTTCAAGAAACACCATTCCCAAGAATAGAATATACCGAAGCTGTTGATATGGTAAATGCAAAAGGTGTTGAAATGGAATGGGGAGAAGACTTCTCCAGACCAGCAGAGGCGGCATTGGGAGAAATGATGGATGGATTTTACTTTATAACCGATTGGCCAACTGAAATAAGACCATTTTATACATTGCCAAATGAGGACAACCCAAAATTATGTAAGGCTTTTGACTTAATGTATAAAGATTTGGAAATATCCTCAGGAGCTCAAAGAAATCATAAATATGATTTACTTGTGGAGGGAATAAAAAGAATGGGACTTAATCCAGAAGGATTTGGAACATACTTAGAGGCATTTAAATATGGTATGCCCCCACACTCTGGTTGGGGAGTAGGTATTGAAAGACTTATGATGATTATGGCATGCCAGCAAAATATTAGGGAGTGTGTTTTATTCCCAAGAGATAGGCAAAGATTAACACCATAAAAACCAAAACACATAAATGAAATAATAAAAATAATAAATATTAAATTATAAATGAAATAATAAAATTTTGCAAGTGGTGAATAATATGGTTTCAAAAGAGGACATAATCGAAGCATTAAAAAAAGTAGCAGACCCACATATGGGAATAAGTATTGTTGAGATGGGATTAGTTCATAATATAGAAATTGACGATGAGGACAATGTTTCATTTGAATTTATGCCAACAAATCCCGGATGTATGAGTGTTATGATGATGGCAGCAGATGCTAAGGAAGTAACCAAAGCAGTTGAAGGAGTAAAATCTGTTAAAGTAACTGTAAAAGGACATATGATGGAAGAAGATATAAATGAAATATTAAATGAAGAAGTTAAAGAAGAGAATAAATAAAATATGATTAAGATAAAATATTTATTATTCTATTTTAAATTATTTTTTTAGAAATTTTCTATATTTTTTATATTATATTGTTGTTATTATATTTGGATATTACTATTGGGTAAGTTACCATAATTTCCTTCGGAAATTATCTAATTCCTACGGAATTCACAAATCTTTGATTTGGGTAGGTTATTTTATATATTTATTTTATATATTTTATTTTTTATCATATCAAACCGAACAGGTGGAATAATGTTTAACAGACCAAAAGGAACAAGAGATTTTGCACCAAGTGAAATGAAAAAAAGAAAAATAATTGAAAATAAATTAAAAAGCGTATTTATGGCATATAATTTCAATGAGATAAACACCCCCACATTTGAATATTTTGAATTATTATCTAAAAAAACAGGGGAAGACATAAGAAAACAATTATTTGTATTTAAAGACCATGGAAATAGGGAAATGGGACTTAGACCAGAAATAACCTCCTCAGTGGTTAGATTTTATATAAATGAGCTCAAAAATCTCCCGAAACCTCAAAAATTATTTTATTTTGCCAACTGTTTTAGGTATGAACAGCCACAGGCAGGAAGATATAGGGAATTTTGGCAAATGGGATGCGAGTTATTGGGTAGTAAAAATCCCATAGCAGATGCAGAAGTTATAAATTTAGCTATGGACGGATTGAATAAAATAAATATGGATTATGAAATACACATAGGACATTTGGGAGTTTTAAAAGGTGTATTTGAAGAATTTGGGCTTACAGAAGATGAAGAATTAAAAATAAGGCGATTAATCGATAAAGAAGATTATGAGAATTTAGAAAAATGTTTAATTGAATTGGAGGAAAACAAAAATATAATTATAAAAGATATTATATTCTCTGTTTTAAACTCAAAGGGGACTGTGGAGGAAGTAATTGGTAATTTAAAAGAAATATTGAAAAATTACCCAAAATCAATTGAGGCACTGAATAATTTAGAAGAAATTATGGAATTTGTAAAACGAAATAACTATATTATAAATTTAGGAATAGCAAGGGGATTGGACTATTATACTGGAATGGTATTTGAAGTATATGGTAAAAAAGAAGGAGCTCGGCAGGTATGCGGTGGCGGTAGATATGACAATTTAATAGAATTATTTGAGGGAGCTCCCACGCCTGCGGTAGGTTTTGCCTACGGATTTGATAGAATTATGTTAAATATTGACGATTTTGAAGTTGAAGATAAACGAATATTGATAGTACCAATTAAAAAAGATAAAAAACTTTTAAAGGAATGTTTAATCATTGCCGATAAATTAAGAGAAATGGAAAAAATTGTAGAAGTAGATTTAATGAATAGAAAATTAAATAAAGCTTTGAATTATGCCAATACCGTTGGAATTAGTAAGGTAATAATGATAGGGGAAAAAGAATTAAATGAACGAAAAATTTCCATAAAAGATATGGAAACAGGAGAACAAAAATTGATTGATTTGGAGGAATTAAGCAATATTTAATTTTTTTTATTTTTTTATTTCACTTTTGTATTTTAGTAGATAAGTATGTCAAAACTGTATATCTATATAGTATGTGTACTTATAGTCCAAGTTCTTTTTGTATGGCATCTGCATCGATATCGCTTATTGGAGTTAAACTATTTCGTAAATGGTAGGATACAATTATTTTACCAGTGTCAACTCTTTTAATCTCTAAATCTTGCAAATTTTTTAAACTTAATGTATTATGGGATACTCCAAGAAGTTTGGTTTCAACCCTTACAGGATATGTTTCGGGAAGCCCATCATTCCATTCTTCAATTACTGTATTGTCAATATATGGCTTATCAATGGCCACTACAATCTTTCTTATACCAATCCCTTTATAATAGATAAACAATCGCGTACCTTTATCAATATATTCTCGAGCGATTTTCTCTGCTTTTAGAGGCACGCCAATAAGTCTGCTGTAAATATCATTTTTATCATGTTCTTTTGTCATACATACTATCACAGCATCCTCAGTAAATTGTATGGGATCATCTACTATAATTTTAAGTGTGTCTTTTTTACTCTTTTTATCGGACTTTTTCTTATTTTTTTCATTGGTATTCATAATTGTGTCCATTATTACTTCCCCCTATAGTATTGCGGTTAATCTGAAAGTACTTTGTAGTCACAAAGTGATTACACTACTAATTCTAAAGTAGATTATACAAGTATATATAATTTACCTTTCCAATCGCGATTAATTTTGCTTAAAACATGCCATGGCGGTGGAGAGATAACACTTATTTACAAAAAAGTAGTAGGATTGTAAGATATTTAAGTAACAAGCATATATTTTGATTAAATGACAGTGTAGGTTATAGACTTAATATAATCAAATTTAATAGCATACTTTGGTTCGATGAAGATTAAAACTGTTAAATATATAGAATATTTATGATTATCTATTCAACTATTCAATAATTCCTTTAACTTCTTCAATTTTTTCATTCATGAGCTCTTTACTATCTGCTTCTAAATTTAACCTTAAAAGTGGCTCTGTATTGGATAACCTAACATTGAACCACCAGTTATCGCAATATATAGATAATCCGTCTATTTTTTCAATTTTACAATTTTTATATTTATTTTCAATTTTATTTAATATTTCTTGCTGGTCTTTTACTTTAAAGTTTATCTCTCCGCTGTGGAAGTATTTTTTATATTCCTTTGATAGTTCAGAAAGTGTTTTTCCCATATCCTCCATAGCAGACAATATATAATTTAGTGCCAACAATGGACTTTCAACATATCCAACTTCTTTAAAATAGAAATGATTTGACAGTTCCCCTGCAAATTCTGCATCTACTTCATGCATAAGTTTTTTTATAAAATAGTGACCCACCCTGGTTTTTAAGGGAGCTCCCCCATATTCATTAATTACTTCTTCAACTATTTTACTACATCTTAAATCATAAACTATTTTTAATTTTTCATTTTTTTCTTTTAGGAGCTCCATAGCTATAAGGAGCGTTAAAATGTCCCCCTGTAAAACTTCCCCTTTTTCGTCAATTATTCCAATTCTATCTCCATCTCCATCGAAAATAACCCCCATATCACAGTTGTTATGTTTAACTGTGTTTATTATGTCCATTAGGCATTCTTTTTTTAGTGTGTCGGGTTCATGGGCGGGAAATGTTCCATCTGGGAAATCATTTATTAATATGCCGTTTATTAATAATTTAGATAATACTTCTTTTTCAGCTATTGCTGTGCTACCATTTGCAAAATCTACGGCTATTTTTTTGTTGCTGGTATTGCATCTATTTAAAAAGAAGTCCATATATTTAGATTTTATATCTACGACAATATCTTTTAAATCCATTTTTTTAATTTTTTCTTTTGTTTCTTCTGTTAATTCATATTCATTAAATATTTTTATTAATTCTTCTGTTGGGGATATTGGTATTACATTTTTATCACACATTTTAAATCCTGTGTATTTTGCAGGGTTGTGTGATGCCGTTAATATTACTCCTAAATCATAATTATCTTTTGTTCCAAAATATATTGTTGGTGTGGATATTGTACCACAATAGGATACCTTTACCCCCTCCTCCATTAGTCCATAAATAAATGGCTTTACTAATTCCTTTGAGCCAATTCTTACATCATTTCCAACCAATACGGTATTGTATCGTTTTCCGATCGATTTCCCCAATGAATAGGCAAATTTTTCGTCAATTTGTTCTTGATATACTCCCCTAATATCATACGCCTTAAATACTGTCATATTCTATTACCTCATATTCTCGTTTTTAATAAAAATAAATTAATAATTAGTGTATATTAAAAGTAGGCACACATTAATTATATACTATAAGGTATTTTGATGTATTGGGATATTATAATAATAGAAATATTTAAATATCGTCGTGTTAAACCTATTAGAGGTTAAATATAATAAAAATCGACAAACATCGTTATAAATAAAGTTGTCGATTGACTCTATAAGGAGGTCTAATATATGACATGCACCATAGTAGTCGGCGGTCAGTGGGGCGACGAAGGAAAAGGAAAAATAATTAGTTATATATGTGAAAAAGATAAGCCATCAGTAGTGGCAAGGGGCGGAGTAGGTCCCAATGCAGGGCATAGTGTAGAAGTTGATGGTAAAAAATACGGAATAAGAATGGTTCCAACAGGATTTCCAAACAGGAGCTCCAAACTTGCAGTAGGTGCAGGTGTATTAGTTGATGTTGATGTTTTATTAAAAGAAGTTGAAATGTTAAAGGAATTTAATATCAAAGATAGGGTAATCATTGATTACAATTGTGGAGTGATTGAGGAAAAACATAAAGAAATGGATAAATCAAACTCCCATTTATCAAAAGAAATAGGCTCCACAGGAACAGGATGCGGTCCTGCAAATGTAGATAGGGCAATGAGAACGCTGAGATTGGCAAAAGAATTTGATGCTTTAAAACCTTTTTTAGGGGATGTTTCAGACCTAGTAAATGAAGCCCTTGAAAATGGAGAAAATGTATTGATTGAGGGAACACAGGGAACATTATTATCCTTATATTATGGTAGTTATCCATATGTTACCTCAAATGACACCTCTGCATCAGCATTTGCTTCTGATGTGGGTATTGGACCTACAAAAGTTGATGAAGTAATAGTTGTATTCAAATCATACCCTACAAGAGTTGGAGAAGGTCCATTCCCTACTGAAATGGATGTAGAAGAGGCTGAAAAATTAGGACTTGTAGAATATGGAACTGTTACAGGTAGAAGAAGGAGAATAGGATATTTTGATTATGATTTAGCAAAAAAAGTATGTAGACTAAATGGAGCTACGGCAATTGCTTTAACATGCCTTGATAAATATGATGAAGAATGTCATGGACTTACTAACTATGACGACATCACGGAAAAAGGATTGGCATTTATAAAAGAAATTGAAGAAAAAGTTGGAGTTCCAGTTAAAATTATCTCAACAGGTCCAGAACTTCATCAAACTATTGATATAAGATAATTAAGACAATAATTTTAATATATTTTTATTTTTTATCTGTTTTTTATTATTTTTATTATAATATTATTTTTTAATTTTTGCTCAATTTTCCCATTTTAATTATATTTTTATATCTTTATGCCCATATATTTATCAACAAACAATGAGGGTAAAAAAGTGCTTGATAAAATTTTTAATCCAAAATCCATAGCAGTTATAGGAGCTCCCCGTGAAGAGGGAAAAGTTGGTTATGCCATAATGAAAAATTTAATGGTATTCAAGGAACAAAATAAAGAACGAAAAATATATCCTATAAATCCAAAATATGAAGAAGTATTTGGGCTAAAATGCTATAAATCTGTTTTAGATGTTGAAAATAATATTGATTTGGCTGTAATTGCAATTCCTTCTAAATTTGTGCCAATGGCATTGGAGGAGTGCGGGAAAAAAGGAATAAAAGGGGCAATAATTATTACAGCAGGTTTTTCAGAAGTGGGGAACAACAAATTAGAGGAGGAATTAAAAGAAATAGCAAAAAAATATAATATTAGAATAATAGGTCCAAATTGTTTGGGAATAATAAACATGCACAATAAATTAAATGCTTCATTCTCTAAGGAATATTTTAAAGAAGGAACCGTAGCATTTATATCTCAAAGTGGGGCAATTTTAACGGCAATATTGGATATATCCCCATTAATTAATGTTGGATTTTCCAAAATCGTAAGTACGGGAAATAAAATGGATATTCAAGAAAGCGATTTAATGGAGTATTTAGCAAATGATGATAATACCTCCGTTATTGTGATGTATATTGAGGGATTGAAGGATAAAAAATTCATAGAATCGGCAAAAAAACTTTCAAAAACCAAACCAATAATAATATTAAAAAGTGGAAAATCAGAAAAAGGGAAAAAAGCCGTATCCTCACATACTGGAAGTTTGGCAGGGGATAATCAAATATATGATGCAGTATTTAAGAAAAGCAATGTTATAGAGGCTGAAACCTTTGAGGAATTGGTGAATATGATGCATATATTTTCCACACAACCGCCTATGAAAAGCAACAATATAGGAATTATAACTAACGCGGGAGGATTTGGGGTATTGGCAACAGATAGCTGTGAAAAATACAATTTAAATGTGGTGGAATTTGAGGAAAACACAAAAACAACCTTAAAAAAATATTTACCCTCTACTTCGTCAATTTCAAATCCACTTGATTTAATTGGGGATGCCACCACAGAACGATATAAAAATGCCATGGCAATATTAAAGGAGGATAAAAATATTGATGGATTATTAATTATATTAACTCCGCAGGAAATGACTAAACCGCTGGAAGTTGCGGAAATTATAGGGCAATTGAATAAAGAAATAGATAAACCAGTTGTGGCATCATTTGTAGGTGGTAAGGAGGTAAAAGGGGCAAAAAGCTATATGCGGAAAATGGGGGTTCCGTCATATATATCTCCTGAAAATGGCGTAGATGCACTATCGAGTCTTTATAAATATGAAAATATAAAAAATAATGAAGAAAATTATGAGTTATATAACAACATAAAACAGGAGCTCCTAAATATAAAAAATAATCCAGAACGAAAAAATATTATTGATAATTTGTTTGATAATCCAAATGAATACAATGCAAAGGAATTTTTAAAAATAAATGGAATATCTGTTCCAAAAAAGTATTTGGCAACCACCGTTGAGGAGGCAAAACAATATGCCAGTAAATTAAACAATAAGGTTGTTCTTAAAATATCCTCTCCAAATATATTGCATAAATCCGATGCAGGTTGTGTAATAATCAATCCAAAAGATATTAAAACGGCATTCAATGAAATAATGGAAAATGGAAGAAAATTTTTAAATGCAAATGCACCAAATGGGGTTATTGATGGTGTTCTGGTAGAGGAGCTCCTTGAAGGAACTGAAATAATAATAGGTGGAAAAAAGGACAATATATTTGGCGGTGTTGTAATGGTGGGTTTAGGCGGTATATTTGTAGAGGTTTTAAAAGATGTGGCGTTTGCCATTAGTCCTATATCCAAAAATTATGGAAGTAGTATTTTAAAGGAATTAAAATCCTATAAAATTTTAGAGGGAGCTCGGGGGCAGTTGAAAAGAGATATTGATTATATTATAAATACAATGATTAGATTGGATATATTGATGGATATTTATCCAAATATAAAAGAAATAGATATAAATCCTTTATTTGTAAAAGAAGAAGGAAAAGGAGGCTTTGCAGGAGATGCCTTAATAATTGTGGATAAATAATATAATTATACAATTGCTTTGCAAATTGTAATTTATAATATATCAAATAATTCCATATTTTTCAATAAAATCTCTTTTTTTAGATTATATATGTCACATACCAAAAAACAATTTTGAGATGGATTTACTATATAACTATCATTGATTTTATCAATGCATCTGCTTTCGTGGATATGTCCACAAATTGTCAATATTGGTCGATATTCCTCAATTATTTTTCTTATGGCGGAGCTCCCAAAATTTTCATTTCCAACTCTATCTGCCATTGTATTTTTCGGTGGGGCATGACATACCAATATAAAATTATTAACTAACTCCTCTTTATTTTGATTTTTTACGGTTTCTTTGAAATTATTATATAATTCCTCTTCGGTATATTCATTTGGGGTGTTAAATGGTGTGGTATTACTTCCCCCCAATCCTATGAACTTAATTTTATTTATTTCAATAATTTTTTTATCTATATTTATATTATATTTATTTAATTCCTCTATTGCCTCATTATTATCACAATTTCCAGGAATTACCATTATTTTTATATTTTTTTCCTCTAATTCTTTCAGCTGTTTTATTATCTTTAAATCTCTACCAAAATGAGTAATATCTCCCGAAACTATTAAAATATCTGGTTCATATTCTATTATTCTATTTATGTTTTTTAGTGGTTTTCCGTGTAAATCTGTTAAACTTATTATTCTCATATTTTTCCACCGTATATGTATATAGTATATGTTATTATATTACATAATTAATATTTTATAGGATATAATATTTTATGGGGTTGGTATTGTTGGGATAGGGTATTGTTGGGAGCTCCCAAATATTAAGTATATTATGTATAGTAAGTATATTAAATATATTAAATATTATATAACCAGAATATAAATTGGTAAAACGATGATAAAAATAATTTATATAATGGAAAATGGCAAAATACTTGCAAATAAAATTAAAAATATTTTGGATTATCATTTTTATGATAATAATATATTTACTTCTAAAAATTTGGAGATAGAAGGCAACGAAAAAGGATTTATTTTTATAATGGCGTCTGGAATTGTTTTAAGAAAATATTTGGACCAAATAAAAATAAACAATGATAAAACAAAAGATGGGTTTGTAATAATTATTGATGAATTTGGAAAAAACATAATACCAATATTATCAAACCACATTGGAGGGGGAAACTATTTTTCTAACTTAATCGGAAGGGAATTAAACTCCAATGTAGCTATTACTACTGCCACAGATGTAAATAATAAAATAGGAATTGATGAACTGGCAACTAAATATTTTTTAGAGATGCCCAACAAAAAAGATATTTTAAAAATAAATAAAAAGGTTTTAACTGAAAAAGTTGATTTAATATTGCCTAATGAATGGAAACCAATTAAAAATATGGTGAATACCTATAATGTAAATTATCACGATAAAAATTATGTTGTTATTGATGACAATATATTATTAAATCCAAAAAAAATAGCCGTTGGTATCGGAGCTCGGAAAAATATCAAATCCCATAAGGTATATTGGGCAGTTAAAAAAGCACTGTATTTAAGGGATATACCATTATGGAGGGTTGACTGTTTTGCCACAGTCGATGTAAAAAAAGATGAAAAAGGACTTATTGAAACAGTAAAAACGATTAATAAAGAATTATTTATTTTTAATAGGCAGGATATAAATGAAGTATATAGTAACAGAAATGATTTAGCAAAATCGGATTTTGTTTATAAAACTATTGGAGTTTATGGTGTGGCTGAACCTGTTTCAATATTGGGGGTAAAAAAAATTAGTAATAACATAAATATTGATATAAATGATATTGAATTAATTTTAAGGAAATTTAAAAATAAGGGGGTTTCTATTGCTATTGCCGTTGGATAGTTATATAATTATATTGGTAATAAATAGTAAAAATAATAATAAAATTTAATCAGGAAGCCCCTTCCACAAGGGAGGGGTAATTCACATATCTAACACTTCTAAAATATTATTTAAACCTTCTTCCTTATCTATGACTTGCGCCCTAACTTCTCTTAATATTCTTTGAATGGTAAATTTTCTATTATGATTAAATGCATGGGATTTTTTTAACAAAGAACAACCATATTTTTGAGAAATAACTATATTATTTTTCTTTAATATTTCTCTACTTTCGTTTTTTGTGAGACATAAAAATGAGGGCATATTTATTCTAACTATATTATTTTTATTTCTAATTATGGATAATTGACCCACGGAAAGCATATCTCCATAAATAATATATTTAATATTATTTTCTAGGGCATAATTTAAAACAGCAGATTCCACTGTTGTATGGCATCTACCACATGGGTGGTATTTTCCATTAACTGTACCCTTTAATACTTCATTTAAATCAATGTCTAAAAATTCATGGCGTATTTTTAATTTCTTTGCTAAATTTGATATATTTTTTTTATTGTCTGGGTGCATAATTATATCAGAATATGCTGTAATCCCGATTATATTAAAAAGTTTACTTGCTATTACTGTGGATGCTGTGCTATCAACACCACCACTAAATGCAACAATTGCGGTTTGTTTTGTATTATTGGTTATGTTATCATATTCGTAATCATTATCAATTCCATTAATTCTGTTGTCCAATAACCTTTTCAAATTTAAATATGTATTTTTATCAACCGTTCCTTCATTATATAAATTTATTAAATTATCCATTGCAGATATTAATCTAATTTCTTTTATTTTTGGGTGCATAATATCCTCTAATATTTTATGGTCATATTTATATTATATTAATTTATATTATATTAATGGTGAATTGATAGTGAATTACCCCTCCCTTACGGACGGGGTTGAACGAAAACCTTTCGGTTTTCGTAGCCCTCGCCCTTCGGGCAAGGTTTCCTGACTCATAGGGGATACTTGCCCAGAGATTACCTTTATATAAGGTATAACTCTGAGTAGAGGTCTCCCCTCCGCAGGCACAACGGACTCTCCTAGCCCTGACTTTAATATATTCAAGGATGCGTTGTAATCCCTATCAATATTCCAACCGCAGTTTGGACAGAAAAAGATTCTATCAGACAATTTTAAACTACTAACTACACAACCGCAATTGAAACACATTTTTTAGATGTATAAGCAGGATTTATAAGTATTACTTCTCTATCAGCACCCTCCGCCTTATAGATGAGTAAGTTTATGAATTTTTTCCAAGAACCGTCAAGAATATGACGGTTTAAGGTCTTCTGACCTTTTTTGTTTTTGACCATTGATTTTATACTTATATCTTCTAAAACTATTTTATCATAGTTATTTATGTAATATCTTGATAATTTATGTAGAAAATCATTTTTCTGATTGTTCAATTTATCATAAACCTTGATAAGTTTTAATTTGGTCTTTTTGTAGTTATTAGAACCTTTAGCCTTTTTAGATAGGTTCTTTTGGACTTTCTTTATTTTATCTAATGTTTTATCTATAAATTTAGGATTTTCAAACTTATTTCCTTCTGAATCTATGGCGTAGGCATTAATTCCTAAATCAATACCTATAACCTTATTAGTTTTAGGTAATGGTTTAGGTTCTTCATCCACTTGGAAGAATGAAACCACTTACCTGTTGGTTCTTTTTTATAATTATTCCTTTAATTTCTCCTTTGATTTTTCTATGTAGTTTTATAGAAATTTTTCCTATTTTAGATAGGTAAAGTTTGCTATCCTTAATCTTAAAACCTGATTGATTGTATTCTATCGTTTTATAGTGATTTTTAGATGATTTGAATCTTAATCTACCTACTTTATATCCATTCCGTTTTAGTTTTCCTAATGCTTTGAGACTGCCCCAAAGTTTAGTATTCACAAGTTGAAGGACTTTGGAATGGACTTTTTTAAGTTCAGGATTCTCTTTTTTATGTAGTGTGATTAGTTTTTGGGTGTCTCCCTTGTTTAGTTTCGGATTTTTGGTTTTTTGTTCCAAAAGATAGTTATAGAGGTATCTACAAATATTTAGATGCTCTTCTATTGTTTCTCTGATTTTCTTGGAGGGGTAAATCCTGAATTTATAAGTTCTCATCATGTGTAGTTACACCATTGTTCATCAACATGTTTAAGAAAACTTATTATATTATCATTTTTATATATTTTTCTTTGGTCTAACTAAATAATATTTGCTCACATTTCCGAGCGAAGCGAGGGAAATATATAAAAACTAAAAGTTTTTACCATAATTCATCCCCCCGTAGCGAAGCGAAGACCTAAAACCTAACGGTTTTAAGTTTTCCTCACTATTGTTCGGAAATGCTACAAAATCCGAAGGATTTTGTTTAATCCCTTACGGAAGGGGACTTCTTATGGAATAAGTTAAAAAACATATGGGCAAACTATGATATATGATTTCTTGAAAGAAAAAAAATTTGGATATACAACAGGTTCTTGTGTTGTAGCCGGTGCATACTGTGGAATATATTATTTAAAACATAGTGTAAAATTAAATATCGTAGAATTGGAAAATTCAAAAAATGATAAATTAATAATTCCCATTGAAGATGTAAAACTGGGTAAAATTGCAACCATCAAAAACATCAATAACACTGGCAAAATAAAGCCAAACAGGGCAACTACAATAGTTAAAAAGTTTTCAGGAGAAGACATTGACATCACAAATGGCATTGATATTGTAGTGGATGTGGAATTATTAAAAATGGAAAAAGATAAACCAAAAATAGAAATAGTAGGTGGAAATGGTGTAGGAATAGTTACAAAAGATGGATTACAGATAAAAAAAGGAGAATATGCTATAAATCCAAAACCGCGAGAAATGATTAAAAATAATATTATAAATTTGCTTGATGACGATGAAAGGGCAATAATAAAAATAACAATTCCAAAAGGGGAGGAATTAGCTAAAAAAACATTAAATCCAAAATTGGGAATAATTGGGGGGATTTCCATATTGGGGACTACTGGAATAGTTAGACCCATGTCAAATGAAGCATATAAAGAATCACTTGCACCACAAATTGATGTAGCTCTTGCAAATAATTATAAAAAATTAATATTCACACCGGGAAATATTGGCACAAAGTACGCAAAAATAAAATATGGTGTAGATGATGACAATATTGTTGAAGTATCAAATTTTTGGAGTTTTATGCTCGATAAAGCTGTGGAAAAAGGAGTTAAAGATATATTGATATTTGGACATTCTGGAAAAATTATAAAACTTGCAGGAGGCATATATGATACCCATTCAAAAGTTGCAGATGCTAGAAATGAAATATTGACGGCATATAGTTCTCCGTTTATTAATGATAAGCAGATTTTAAAAAATATATTATACAGCAATACTACCGAAGAAATAGTTAAAATACTTGAAAAAGAAAATATATTGCATGAGGTATTTAATTTAATTGCTGAGCGAGTAGTTGAGCGAGTAAGTAGTAGATGGGAAGGTATAAAATTCTCCTGTGTTATAATTGATATGAAAGGTGATATATTGGGAAGCCATATTTATAGTTAATCTTCAATAACTGTCCCTTATACGGCTTATTATTAAACAAAATCCTTCTAGGATTTTGTAAACAAATTTTCATTTATTGGTAATATAGAGATTTTAGCTTTTAATGGGATCTCTAAATTTTTCTCTGAAAAATTTATACGACCTTAAAAATTCCTCCGGAATTTTGGGTCGTAAAAATCGCTTTGCGATTTTGAGACGGTTTAGTGAAAAAGACCAAAGATTGACTATGGAAGATAATTTTAAATAAATATGTGCAACAAAACATATAAAGAGATATTTAATTTTGAAGGTTATATTATGGATTATATTTTATTATTGTTAATTATATTGATGTTGCTTATGTCGGTAGTTTTATTTTATACTATTAACACATTTAAAAAAGTAAATAAATTGGTGCAACGAATAAATAAATTGATTATATCTAACATTGCCATTCGCAATAATGGCGACAATAAAGTAATAGAGATATTAAATGATGAAAAATATTATTATTTTGTTCTTAATCAAATATCAAATGCCGAAAAGGAGCTTAATATTGTAATGTTTTCAATATATCAATGTAAAAAAACACAGGAAATAATCGATGAAGTAATAAATGCTAGAAAAAGAGGAGTTATGGTTAGGATAATTCTTGATGGAGAAATAGAATCAAATAAAATAGTAAATAAGTCATTTAGTAGTGAAAAAATACCTGTTAAATTAACAAAAACTCAACGGATACACAATAAATTAATAATCGTAGATGATAAATCAATAATAATTGGTAGTCATAATTGGACTGATAAAGCACTTTTTGAGAATAGGGAGTCCAGCGTGGCAATCACTGATATAAATATAATAAATGAAGAAAAGGAATATTTTGAATCTTTATGGAGCTCCATAAAATAAATAAAATAATTTCGATATTATAGTTAATCTTCGGTATTTTTCAGAAAATATACCATAATAAAGTAAATATATTATTACTAACACTTAACATAAATAGGCGTAATAATTTAGGACAGTTATTGAACTTACTATATGAACCATTTAGGCGATATTATGAAAAATAGTTTGAAAGTTGAACCAATTGAAAACGGAACTGTTATAGACCATATTAAGCAGGGCAAGGCTTTGAATGTATATAATGCTTTAGACATAAAAAAAGATAAAACCATAACTATTGCTATGAATGTTCCTTCGGGCAAAAACCATAAAAAAGACATTTTAAAAATTGAAGGTATAGAACTGTCTAAATATGATGTGGATAAAATAAGCCTTATTAGTCCAAATGCCACTATAAATATCATAAAAAATAAAATTGTAATAAATAAATTTAAAGTGGAAATACCAAATACAATTGAGGGAATTCTCAAATGCACAAACCCAAATTGTATAACCAATATAGAAAATGTGGCAGGTAAATTTGATGTAGAGGGAAGGGAACCTTTAAAAATAAGATGTTTTTATTGCGAGAAATTTTTAAATTCTATTGAAGTATATAAATAATCTTTTTATTTAATATATATGATATTATCATTTTTTTAGGATAAATAATAAATAGTAGATAATTATATTATATCATAGAACCATCGTAAATCTATGAAGATAATTATTCTTATATAATATGGATATAGGATTTAATCCGCTAATTTTTCTGCTTATTGATGGAAGTTTTTTAAACATGATATATATCAGTTTAATATTTTTTTTAACAGGTCTTTTAAAACCTTAATTTAAATAATTTAAACCTTAAAAGGTTAAAAAAATATGCTGGGGAAGATACAGTATAAAATAAAATAATATTTTAACCATCTTCTCTATGTGCGTATTTATTGTAGTGGATTACAATTAAACGGCTTTATCGTTTATAGTATTTAAGCATATGATGATAATATTTTCATTAAGCACAATATGTCCATCGATTTACTTATTATAATATCCAAATGTCATAGTAGTATTATTATTTATTTAGGTGATTTGCATGAAATTACACGAATACGAAGCAAAGGAAATATTTAAAAAATATAAAATCCCCGTTCCAAATGGGTTTGTTGCATCAAAACCAATTAAAGAGCTTAAAACACCATCTGTGATAAAAGCTCAGGTTTTAGTAGGTGGAAGAGGTAAGGCCGGAGGAATATTATTTGCAGATACCACAAAAGAGGCCAATCAACATATAAAAAAATTAATTGGTAAAAAAATTAAGGGAGAAAAAGTAAATAAAGTATTAATAGAAGAAAAATTACCTATAAAATACGAATATTATCTTGGAATTACAATTGACAGGGCAGAAAAAAAACCTGTTATAATATTTTCTACCGAAGGGGGCGTAGATATTGAAGAAATAGCAAAAAATACGCCCGAAAAAATAATTAAATATTATATAGACCCGCAAAATGAATTTTTACCATATATGGCAAGAAATCTATTAAAAGAAGCAGGACTTCCATCAAACAGAATTTCAAAAGTTGCAGACATTATATATAAATTATACAATGTATTCAAAGACATGGACGGAACGCTAGTTGAGATAAATCCTTTGGTAATTACAAAAGATAAAAAAGTGCTTGCAGCAGATGGTGTTTTAAATGTGGATGATGATGCAGAATATAGGCATGATTATGCACAATTTGAGTCTTACTCTGAAAAAGATAAATCTGAATTTGCATATGTGGAATTAGATGGAGATATTGCTGTAATTGGAAATGGTGCAGGTCTAACACTTGCAAGTATGGATATTGTAAAAGAATATGGGGGAGCTCCTGCATGTTTCCTTGATATAGGTGGCGGTTCAGATAAAGAAACTGTTGAAAAAGCACTTGAAAAAGCACTTGAAAAAGATATAAAAGGAGTATTTATTAATATATTGGGCGGTATTACCCGATGTGATGAAGTGGCAATGGGTATTGTAAAAGCATATTATGAACACCCAGAAATAAAATTCTCAGTTAGAATGATGGGCACTAATGAGGAAGAAGGCAGAAAAATATTAACTAAAAACGGAATTCCATTTGAATCTTCCATGGAGTATGCCGTTGAAAAATTAATCGACATGCTAAAATAAATAAAATACATGAAGATATATTGTTTTTGATATACAATATATCAAATCAAATCTCTTCGAGATTTTAGCCATTAATCTTGTAAAATAGCATAATGCACTAAAACAAGCTTTGAAATCTATTAAATAGTATGAATATTTGCGGTTTTTAATAATGCACTAAAACAAGCTTTGAAACAAGCTTACCGTAAATAATCCCTCCGAATACAACATATTCCCTAATTTATTTATTTCTATTTATAACCTACAATAAAATAATATATAATATAGAACACTTTTTTATATGATTTACCCATATAATATTTATATATAATTCTGATGAAAACTTTTTTTTATACAATTTATCTTATACAATTATTAAGTTAATAGGTGGAATTTTGAAACAGGACAACATAAAAAAGGTTATGATTTTAGGTTCTGGTCCTATCGTAATAGGGCAGGCGGCAGAGTTTGATTTTTCTGGTTCTCAGGCATGTAAATCTTTGAGAGAGGAAGGGATATACACCATTTTAGTAAATTCAAATCCTGCAACAATTCAAACTGATAAGGATATTGCAGACAAGGTTTATCTTGAACCATTGAACCCAAAAATAGTGGAGAAAATTATAGAAAAAGAAAGACCTGATGCAATACTACCTACAATGGGCGGGCAGACAGGTTTAAATCTTGCCGTAGATTTGCATAGAATGGGAATATTGGAAAAATATGGAGTAAAATTACTTGGTTCAACTGTTGATGTGATTGAAACTAGTGAAGATAGAGAATTATTTAATAAAGCAATGGATGAAATTGGAGAGCCTGTCACAAAATCTTATGCAGTTGAATCAATTGAGAAAGCTCTTGAAGCTGTGGAAGAATTGGGCTACCCCGTAATAGTTAGACCCGCCTTTACACTTGGCGGAACTGGTGGGGGTATTCCATATACAGAAGAAGAATTAAGAGATATCGTAGAAAAAGGACTTAACTATTCTATGATTAACCAAGTTTTGATTGACGAAAGTGTGCTTGGCTGGAAGGAGTATGAATATGAAGTAATGAGAGACGCAAAAGATAACTGTATAATTGTATGTAATATGGAAAATATCGACCCTATGGGAATACATACAGGAGAAAGTATTGTTGTAGCGCCATCTCAAACTCTTAGCGATAAAATGCACCAAAGGCTTAGAAATGCGGCTTTAAAAATAATTAGGCACTTAAACATTATCGGTGGCTGTAATGTTCAGTTTTCAGTGAGCCCAGATGATAGCGAATATAGAGTAATTGAGGTAAATCCGCGAGTTAGTAGGAGCTCCGCATTAGCAAGTAAGGCAACAGGTTATTCAATTGCTAAAATTGCAGCTAAAATTGCCATCGGTAAAACACTTAATGAGATTAAAAATGATATTACAGCAGAAACCACGGCCGCATTTGAGCCGACTTTGGATTATGTGATTGTAAAAATACCAAGATGGCCATTTGATAAATTTAAAACTGTTGATAAACATCTTGGAACAAGCATGAAATCAACAGGGGAAGTTATGGCAATAGGTAGGACATTAGAGGAAGCACTTCAAAAAGCATGCAGGAGCCTTGATTTGGGGAGACAAGGTTTAATTGGAGATGGCAATGATATATCCCATACCAACGAAGAAATTAACGATATATTAAAAAATCCGACCGATGAAAGAATATTTGTAATAGCTGAGGCACTTGATAAGGGCTGGACAGTTGAGGAAATTTGTGAAATTACAAAAATTAATGAATTTTTCATTAAAAAAATAAAAAATATTGTAGATACCAAAAAAGAATTGGAAATATTATCTAAATTGATTTAATTATTAAGTTAATTATTAGTATTAAGAATATTGGTATTACTAATTATTAACATTACTATATTTTATTATATTTTTATTATTAGCATGTTTGTCGGTGAATAATATGATGGAAACAGAAAAACTAAAAGAAATAATATTTAATGCCAAAAAAATGGGTTTTTCAGATGCCCAGTTATCTAATTTATTGAATAAAAGCGAATCAGAGATAAAAAACCTTAGAAAAGAATTAAATGTAATGCCTGTTTTTAAAATGGTGGATACCTGCGCAGCAGAATTTGAGGCAAAAACTCCATATTATTATTCTTGCTACGAAAATTTATTTTATGATGAACAAAATGAAAGCATACCAACAAAAAGAAAAAAGGTAATAATATTGGGTTCTGGACCTATCAGAATTGGACAAGGTGTAGAATTTGATTATTCCACCGTTCATGCCATATATGCTTTAAAAGATATGGGTATTGAAGCAATAATTGTAAATAACAATCCTGAAACTGTATCCACTGATTACGATACCTCCGATAAATTATATTTTGAGCCATTAACCTATGAGGAAATTATGAATATCGTTGAAAATGAAAATAAAAATGGCGATTTATTGGGAGTAATAGTTCAATTTGGAGGGCAGACTGCAATAAACCTTGCTATGAGATTATATGATTCTGGTGTAAATATATTGGGAACTTCTCCAAAATCTATTGATTTAGCTGAGGATAGGGAGCAATTTTCAGAGATATTAAATAAAATAGGTATTCCACAGGCTGAGGGTGCTACTGTATATAATGAAAAAGATGCACTTGTTGTAGCTAAAAAAATTGGATATCCTGTTCTTGTTCGACCTTCCTATGTTTTGGGGGGTAGGGCTATGGAAATTGTATATAATGAAGAGGAATTAAAGAACTACATGAAAGAAGCCGTAAAAGTATCATCTGAACATCCCATATTAATCGATAAGTTTTTAGATGAGGCTACGGAGGTTGATGTAGATGCTATTTGCGATGGGGACGATGTATTTATTGGGGGAATTATGGAGCATATCGAGGAAGCTGGAATTCACAGTGGAGATAGTGCCTGTGTAATACCATCTCAAACTTTATCTCCACAAGTAATAGATACCATTATTGACCATACCACCAATCTTGCAAAGGAATTGGGTGTAATTGGACTGTTGAATATACAGTATGCCGTTAAAGATGGTGTAGTTTATATTATTGAAGCAAATCCACGGGCAAGTAGGACCATACCATATGTAAGTAAATCTGTGGGAGCTCCCCTTGCCAAAATTGCTACAAAGGTAATCATGGGGCAAAAATTAAAAGATATGGGATATATTGGATTAGCTCAATCAAAATATGTGAGCATTAAAGAAGCCGTATTCCCATTCCAAAAGCTAACCGGAGTAGACCCAGTGCTTAGTCCAGAAATGAAATCCACAGGAGAGGCTATTGGAATAGATACAGATTTTGGTAGGGCATTTTATAAAGCTCAACTGTCTGCCAACATGGAGCTCCCAATGTCTGGAACTGTGTTCATAAGTGTTAAGAAAAAGGATAGAAAACATTTAGAAAAAATGGCAAAAGAATTTAATAAATTTGGATTTAATATTATTGCAACAGATGGAACAGCTGAGGAAATTAGAAGTAATGGAGTAGATGCTACAATAGTCAAAAAAATATCCGAAGGTATAAAAGGTAGCATATTGGAAGAAATACAAAAAGGAAATGTTGATTTAATCATAAATACCTCTTCTGGAAGTAGGGCAAAATCTGATGGATACTACATAAGACGAGCCGCCGTTGAATTTAATATACCATATATTACAACAATACAGGGAGCACTATCCACTATAAAGGCAATAAAATCTGTTAAAGAAGGAGATTTGGGGGTTTATTCTTTAAATGACCTTGAAAATAAATAATAAATATAATAGTAAAATACTAGTGATACAATGGAAAAATACTTAAAAGAATTAAGAAATAGGCACCTAAAAAAAAGAAAAGAAAAAAATCCTGACCGCCCAATTGCTACCTGGGTACAGGACGATATTTTTAGGGATAAAACCAATGGAAAAAGCATAACAATAATATTGCGAACTGTTGGCTGTAAATATGCCTATGATACAGGCGGTTGCACTATGTGTAGTTATTTAATGGATAGCTCCCCCATAAAAATTACCAGCGAAAATATAATCAATCAATTCAATGGAGTATTGGACAAATACAAAGAGGAATTAGAAAATAATAGTAAGAATTATTCAATTAAATTATTTACTTCTGGTAGCTTTTTAGATGAGTTCGAAGTTCCAAACGATGCAATGGAGCATATTTTTAAAACCATTGGGGAATTGAATGTAAAAGAGGTTGCAATTGAATCCAGACCAGAATATATAACCAATGAAACAATGGAATTAATCCGAAAACATATAAATAATGATATTAATGTGGAAATCGGAGTGGGAATTGAAACTGCAAATGAGGAAATAAGAAATATCTCAATACATAAAGGAATATCCAATAAAGATATTGAAGATGCCATAACTACTGCAAATAAATACGCCGTAGGTATTAAGGCGTATTTATTAATAAAGCCACCATTTATAACTGAAAAACAGGCAATGGAAGATTCAATTAATTCCGCAAATAAATATATTGAAATGGGAGTTAGTAGAATATCATTCTGCCCGTCCTCAATTCATAAGGGAAGTTTGGTGGAGCTCCTATGGAAAAAAAATCAATATAGGCCACCATTTTTATGGACGGTAATAGAAATATTAAAAGAAGTAAAATCTAAAAATCCCGATAAACTTATAATGTGCGATACCTCAGGAATACCATCAAATAGGGGAGCACATAATAAAATAGACTGTGAGTGCAACTATAAAATAAAAGAAGCTTTGGGGGATTATACCCTTACACAGGATTTATCTTTAATTGAAAATATAGACTGCGAATGTAAGACCTATTGGGCTGAATTTATGAAATATGAGGAAAAAAATATAGTACCTTTGGGGGATTATGAAAGATAAAAATAATAATATAATAATTAAAATAATACAAAAAAATAGTAAAATAATATATGTAGTAAAAATAAATTAATTATTAATTATTAATTATTATTTATTCAATATCTATTCCTTTTTTAATTGATATTTCACTTTTTGGCAATTCTACTATAAGAATACCATTTTCATATTTTGCCTTAGCACTATCTTCTTTTACTGTTGCAGGTAATTTTATGGTTCTGTAAATTTCTTCGTCTTCTGGGATTTCTGAATAAATTATTCTTTCTGATTCTGTAATCATTAATGGTGTTCTTTTTGCCCTAATTTCTAATGTATCGCCGATTGCATTTATTACAATATCTTCTTTGGCAATTCCCGGAACCATGGCAATTATTTTTATGTGGTTATCTCCTTCAATCAGCGTTATTGGCATTTGTCCTTTTCCAGATATCTCAACACCTGAACCCATGGAGCTCATTGATGTCATGGTTGTCATACTCATAGGAGCTCCCCCTAAAAATTCAGATAATATTTTTTCAAAAAATGGATCTTTTCCTATCATAATTATCACCCCAATATTCAATATTATTTCTATATAATATACCGTTGTAATTCAATATAAATATTTCGGTTTTGTGTATTGTTATGACATAATTATGCACAATACAAATATATAATATATTATCGTAAACATATCAAACGATAAAATATATGGGGTATGTTAGGGAGCTCCGTTAATATGGAGCAAACTTTTTAAACATACCATATTTGGTGATTAAATGTTCGGGAAACTTAAAGAAAAATTAAATAAAACAGTTTCAAAAATAACTGAAAAAATATACAATAAAGGAGAAGTGAAGGAACAAGAAGAAAAAGAAAAAGAAAAAGAATCAGAGATTATAACAACCGAAAAACCGCATAAAGAAGAAACTAAGGAAACCAAACCACAAACAGAAGAACCAAAAAAAGTTGGATTTTTCGATAAATTAAAAATAACAAAAGTCGTTAAAAAAACGCTTGGTTATGATGTAGTATTAACAGAAGACGATATTGAGGAAGTTTTAGAAGAGTTGGAGATGGAGCTCCTTGAAGCTGATGTAGCTTATGAAGTAGTTGAGAAGTTAATAGAATCTTTAAGAAATCAATTAATAGGTATAAAAATATCGGCAAAGGATGACCCTGAGGAAATTACCATAAATGCACTAAGAAATGCCATTAAAGAGGTATTATCTCAAAAAGAAATAGACATATATAAACTCATTGAGGAAAAAAAAAGTAATGGGGAACCCACTGTTATTGTTGTTGTAGGTATTAATGGAACTGGAAAAACTACGACAATATCCAAATTAGCATATAAACTTATGAACAATGGCTATTCTGTTGTTTTAGCTGCGGGAGATACATTTAGAGCAGGGGCAATTGAACAGTTGGAGGAACATGCTAAAAATATAGGGGCTAAAGTAATTAAACACCAAAAAGGCTCTGATGGTGCAGCTGTAATATATGATGCTATAAATCATGCAAAAGCCAGAGGTATATCCGTAGTTTTAGCCGATACAGCAGGACGACAAACTACAAATATCAATTTAATGGCTGAAATTAAAAAAGTAGTGAGGGTATCAAATCCAGATTTAGTGGTATTTGTTGGGGATTCCCTTGCTGGAAATGATGCAATTACACAGGCAGAAGAGTTTAACAACATGGTAAATATTGATGGAGTAATACTCACAAAAACAGATGCAGACGCAAAAGGAGGGGCTGCTTTATCTATTGCCCATGCCATTGGAAAACCTATTTTATTTTTAGGTGTTGGTCAAAGATATGAGGATTTAATGGAATTTAATGTTAATTGGATGATAAACAAATTATTTGGGGACGAAAACGACGACAAAATAATTGAAGAAAAAGAGAATATAATAAGAGAATTTTAAATATTTTTATTTTTAGTATTCAAAAGCTCTGCTTTTGAACAAAATCATTTGGATTTTGTATTGCAAAATATGGGAGCTCCAAAGCATATATTCATATTTTTTATTTTAATCTAACGGCATCTAAATTCATCGGAGCTCTTGTTTCTTTTTTAAATAATTTATATGCGGCACTAGCTAAATCTATACATTTAGAGGATTCCCCATGAACTGTTAATATTCTATCGGGCATAGGTTTTAACTTTCTTAAATATTTTATAAGCTGTCTTCTATCGCTATGTCCTGAAAATCCTTCAAATGTATGAACACTTAAATTTACTTTTACAGCTCTTGATTTTCCATTTCTATTCATTACTGGGATTTCATTCCAGCCTCTTTGGATTTTTCTTCCCATAGTTCCTTCTGATTGATAACCAACAAATACAATTGCGTTTCTTTCATCATGAGCCAATGATTTAAAGTATTCTACACTTGGACCGCCGCTAAGCATTCCAGATGTGGTCAATATAATACAGGGCTCATCGCTATCAATTATGTTTCGTCTATTGTTGGTATTTCTTACTTTTTTAAATACTTCCGAAAGGAATGGATTATCTCCTTCGTGGAATATCCTATTTCTCATATTTTTTGATAAATATTCAGGATATGCTGTATGTATTGCCGTAGCTTCCCAAATCATACCATCTAAATAAACAGGGGCATTAAATATGCCTTGATTATATCCTTCTTCTAATACCAACATTAATTCCTGTGCCCTACCAATTCCAAATACAGGAATTATAATTTTTCCTTTTCTTTTAATTGTTTCAGCAATTACTTTTAAAAAGTTCTGTTCTGTTTCTCCTTTATCCGGTAAAACATCATCATAAGCCCCATAGGTAGATTCTATAATTAAAGTTTCTAATCTTGGGAAATTGCATACGGCCGGTTCCAATAATCGGGAGGCTTCAAATTTTATGTCTCCTGTATATGCTATATTATATAATCCATCTCCGATATGGCAGTGAGCTATTGCTGAACCAAGTATATGCCCTGCATTATGCATGGTTAATTTTATGGCAGGTGCAACATCGGTTGTTACTCCATAATCAATAGGAATAATATGTTTAACACATTTTTTAATATCTTTTGAAGAATATGGAACAACTTTTCCTTCTTTTTCAGCAATATCAATATAATCTTTTTGTAAAAGAGTCATTAAATCTCTGGTTGGTTTGGAACAATAAATTGGACCATCATATCCATACCTAAAAAGCCCCGGGACAAAACCGCAATGGTCTAAATGAGCGTGAGTAACTACTACGGCATCAATTTCTTCAACTGCAAATTCAGGAGCATCGAAATGTGGAAAAGCTCTGTCTCCATCCATTGCCACATTTATACCGCAATCAATTAATATTCTACTTTCAGGGGTTTGTAGATAATTACAAGTTCTACCTACTTCTCGAGCCCCACCTAAAAAAGACATTCTTATCCATGAATCTTCTCTTAATTTAACATCTCTATGTATTACCTTTCCAACTCTCCTAAGAATTTCTTTTACATCCATTCGTTCCCTGTATAATGTTGCCCTTATGGCATTAACAGTTTCGGATGAAATTGGAGGGGTTCGAACTGGCTTAGGTGCCCATTTTATTTCTTTTTTCAATTCTTCTAATGTGCTACCTTCTTTTCCGATTACCAACCCTGGTTTTTTTGATTCTATAATTATTTCTCCAGTATTTGCATCAAATATGCAGTTTGTAATTTCGGCATCATCAGGTATAATTTCTAAAATTTTCTTTTTTGCTATTTCTGGCTCCATTAAAACAGAAGGGTCTGGTCTTATGGCTATCCTTTTTCTAAATAATTTTGCCAATTCTCTTACAAATGTGTTGGAAAAAATCTCTGGATTTTTGGCATATATTACTACTTCGGGTCCTTCAAATTGCACATCTGTAATTGCAGCATTTCCTGGTGCTGTTTTCATTACATGATTTTTTATTTCATTTAAAATATCTTCGGCTGACAAAATAAACTCCTCTATTAAATTTATTAAATTATAATCTTGATATAAAATATATATGTTGATATATGTGGTATAAAATATAGGTTAAATTGTAAAATAATAGGTTAATATGTGTATATGTATCCATACTTTAATGTAAAATTTAGTATTGTAGTATGTTCGAAAAGTTTGTTTATTATATATTACAAAACCGTAGCGAAGGCTATAAAAACTAGAAAAGTTTTTATTCAAATTTAGTGGTATAAATTTAAATATCCTGTTTATATTGCCTATTGCAATTTATTACTGCAAAGGATTCTCGAACATACCATATATTATTATTTTTTATAATGGTGGTGGTGATAATGCAACAATAGCGCATTATAATATAATAAAAACATAATAAAATGAAAAATAAAATTTTATTTTCTTATTTATGCTTAGCCTATCTGTTTTATTTTTATTTTCTTATTTATATAATATATTGGAGAGCTCCTCTATCTCTTCATCAGAGTATATCTTTACTCCATTTTTGTCAATTACTGCAAGAGATATGCCATTTCCTGAAAAAGCATCTCTTTTCATGGCAGCAGTTAAAGATTTAATGGCAAGTAATTTTCCCTTATTTATTGTCATATCTTTTTTATATTCTTCTTCTAACACACCAAATGCCGTAGGCGAACCAGAACCTGTTGCTGTGAATGAGGTTTCCTCATTTAATCCGCCCACTGCATCAAGGGAGAATAACTTAGCACCATGAATAGTATCATATCCTCCGATTATTAACTGAATTAAAAAAGGAAAATGTCTGCTACCATGAAGCACATTACTTAAAAGCATAGCACATGAATGAGGGGGAATGTTATTTCCAGTTCTTAATTTATATAAATTTGCTTCTGCTGATATTATTCTTACTAAGGACTGAGCATCCCCCACACTTCCAGCTATTGTCATTGCCATATAGTCATCTATCTTATATAACTTTTTTGCTTCTTTATCGGCAATAAGATTCCCCATGGTTGCTCTTTTATCTGTTGCCAATACTATTCCATCATTACAAACTATCCCCACAGTTGTAGTTCCTTTCATGTATTCTTTATATTGGTCG
The DNA here is from genome assembly GCF_000017185.1 of Methanococcus aeolicus Nankai-3. Classification (NCBI taxonomy): domain Archaea; kingdom Methanobacteriati; phylum Methanobacteriota; class Methanococci; order Methanococcales; family Methanococcaceae; genus Methanococcus; species Methanococcus aeolicus. The sequence goes on from NC_009635.1 coordinate 58,165, forward strand.
TTATTTGCTATCATTTAATCCCTCAAAATAGTGTTCTTATTTATTTAATTTATAAAATAGTCATCAGAATAATGTTAAAAATAGGCATAATTTATCTACAATATATGCTTAAATTAATTATAGCTCTTTTATTTCTTTTACAATATATAACATAATACTCAATATTATTCAATCCTTATCATTTATATACTTTAAGATTTTAGGCGAATCTATATTTATCCATAGTCAATCTTTGGTCTTTTTCAATAAACCGTCTCAAAATCGCAAAGCGATTTTTACGATCGTATAAATTTTTCAGAGAAAAATTTAGAGATGCTATGACGAAAAGCTAAAATCTCTCCATATTTATCAATAATGAAGAAATTCGTTTACAAAATCTCGAAGAGATTTTATTTACAAAATCCTAAAAGGATTTTGTTTAATAATAAGCCGTATAAGGGACAGTTATTGAAGATTAACTATAATGTCGGCGGGAGCTCCCTGTCAATTAAGGCAGGGCACTTCACGGTTTTTCAACATATCCAAATTATTTATCTATATTAATATTTAATATAATATTTAATATTTATTTACCATATTTTCCCCCACTATTTCTATATCATTATTTTTAAGATTTAATTTATAATGGAAGCAAGTATAATAATTCTCATGACAAGCCCAACCTTTCTGTTCAACCACAAATAATAAAGCGTCTTTATCACAATCGGCATATATTTCTTTTACTTTTTGAACATTTCCGCTTTCTTCTCCTTTTCTCCAAATTTTATCTCTGCTGGTGGAATAATAATGCATATATCCAGTTTCTAATGTGGTTTTCAATGCTTCTTCATCCATAAATGCAGTCATAAGAACGGTTTTATCCTCATCAATGGCAATTGCTATTAATAATTTTTTACCGTCTATATTTCTGAATTTTGGATTTAATTGTTTTATCATTTTTTCTATTTCCATTTTACCACGATTTATATTTTATTTTTATTTAATTTATTTACAACTCGTTCAATATCTCCTATTGTATCATCATTAACTATATTTACAAAATCTGAAATTAGTTTATTGGCAAAAACTTTGGAAAACTTTTCCAATACTACGGTTGGGTCTTTTCCATTTTCTATCATGTTTAGGGCTTTATTCATTTCCCTTTTTCTTAGATTTTCGATATATAAATCATAATTTTTAATAGTATTTTCAAATTTAAGTTTTCGTAGTTGTTTTGTTAATACAGACAGTTCCTCTTCAATAATTTTTTCAACACGGGGTATTTCGTCCTTTCTTTTTTTTAGATTCTCCTCAGATACCATTTTTAAATCGTCAATGGTGTATAATTTAATATTCGGGAGCTCCATAACATCATCGCTAACATCTCGGGGATTTGCTATATCTATTAATACTTTATATCCTTTGATATTTTTTAATCTATCCTTATCTATTATTGCATGGGGAGCTCCTGTGGCACATATAATTATATCGTTGTAATTTATAGCCTCTCCCAATTTGTCAAAATGCACGGCCATACCATTTAATTTTTTTGCAAGGAGCTCCGCCCGTTCATAGGTTCTATTTGATACCACAATAGCCCGTATATTTTTCTCAATAAGTGCCTTAGCCACCAGCGTAGCTATTTCTCCCGCTCCAACTACAAGGATATTTTTATTATTTAATCCTACGGTTTTTTCAGCTAATTGAACGGCGGCACTACCGATGGAGACACAGCCTTTATTTATTTTGGTATTATTTCTAACTTTTTGCCCTGTGTGTATTGCCTTTAAAAAAATTGTATCCAAATATTTCGTGGTTTTTTTAAGCTCCTTTGCTTTACGATGGCTATTTTTTATTTGCCCGATTATTTGGTCTTCCCCCACTATCATAGAGTTTAATCCTGACGCCGTTCTTAATAGGTGTTTTATTGCATTGTTAGATTTTATCATTTCAAATTCAGCAAATTCATTTATATCTATAATTTTGGCATTTTTATCGAAATAAATTTCTATCCTATTACAGGTTTGAACCAATACACAATTATCATATTTTTTATAAAATTCGTCTTCATCGAACCTTAATTTTTGGAGCTCCGATACAGCATAGTTATTATAATCCGCCCTAAATAAAAGCATTATACACACCGTAGTTTATTTTATTCCTTACTATTCATCATATTTTCATATATTATTATTATTATTATTATTATTTTTTATTTAGTATATTTATCAATTAATTCCTTAAATTCTTTTTTAAAATTCTCATTTTTTAATAATTTTTCAAATATTTTTTTTCTATCTTTTTGAGATTTTAAATTTATATTATTTTTATTATCAAATCTTTGATTCTTCAAAATGGCTTTGCCATTTTTACAGTCGTAAAACTTTTCCTCTGGAAAAGTTTGAGATGGTTCAAAAGACGAAGTCTTTTGTGTATCAAATCTTTGATTTGGTTCAAAAGACGAAGTCTTTTGTGTATCTTTATCCTTTAAAATATCCCTTATTTGTTGCATCATAAAAATATTGTTATCGTTTAAATAATTTTCAACAATTTTCCTTATTTCTTTTGCGATAAGGGGACTTTTACCTTTTGTATATATTGAAAAATAAACACCATTATTTTCATAACAGGCAGGAATTATGATATTTATATCACTTTCAAAAGTAGAGGAATTTATTAATTTATTTAGATTTTTTGAAATATTCACAATTCTTTTATTATTTTTTTCATCAATTGCCGTAATAATAATATCATAATTTTTTATAATATTTTCTAATTCTTCATTTGATAAATTATTTATGTCTTGTTGTATGAAGTTAATATTTTTAATATCTTTTGTATTATTTAAATTAATGGTGTCAAATCTTTGATTTCCTGCTCTTTGATTCTTCAAAATGGCTTTGCCATTTTTACAGTCGTAAAACTTTCCCTCTGGAAAAGTTTGAGATGATTCAAAAGACGAAGTATTTTGTACCCCTATGTGTTTGCATTTATCGTAGATAGTTATTTTTTTAGGAGCTCCTTTTAATATTTTATTAAATCGTCTTTGCCCAACTTCGCCAAATCCAAAAATACAAACCTTAAAATTATCTAATTTAATGTATAATGGTATAAACGAAGTGTTACCTGTCATCATTTTATCCCTGTTATAATTATGGTATGTACATATTTTATATCCAATTTATTAAAATACACACATATTATTTAAAAGAATTATATAATTTATGAACTTCTTTTGCCGTATTTTTCCAATCAAACGATTTTGAAAATATTTCCCCATTTGTTCCCAATTCTTTTCTTAATTTTTTACCGTTGGTTTCATCAATTAGAAATTTTATTCTTAATTTTAATTCATCGGGGTTATTTGGTTCAATTAAAAATCCATTGTAATTATTTTTTATTAATTCAGGTATGCCTCCAACTTTTGTTCCAATTACTGGTTTTCCACATGCCATGGCTTCAATGATGGTCATACCTAAACCTTCTGAAATAGATGGAAGTATTAAAAAACTACTATTTTTTATATATTGTGCCACCATTTGCGGATTTTGCCTTCCCAATAGCTCGATATGTCCTATATTTTCGTTTTTAATTTTATTTTCTATACTGTTGAATAACGGCCCATCACCAATAAATTTAAAATTATAGTCAATATCTTTTATTACATCAACCAATAAATTTAGTCCTTTCTGGGGAACAAAAGAACCTACAAATATGCCGTAATTGTGGTCTTTATTATTTTCTGTATTGAATAAATCAAAATCCACACCATTATAAATTACCGTTGATTTATTTTGATGTTGGGCAGGGAGCTCCTGCTTTAAAAAATTACTAACACATATTAATTTATCTGTATTATTTAAAGAATAATTAAAAAAAAGATTTCCAACTGGATTTTTTGAAAGTTTTAAAACATCGCTTCCATGAAGAGTTAATATATTTGGTATATTATATTTTTTAGATAATTTTGCCCCCAATACGCCTTGCGGGAAAGCATAATGGGGGTGTATTAAATCTATATTATGTTTTTCTATTATATTTTTTCCAATTTTATATCCTTGTTTTAAATAGGATAATCCTCTAATTTTTTTAATATATGGCACATCTATAACTGTTATATTTAAATCGAGATTTTGGGAAATATTTGTATTTTTATTTGGCATATCTGATTTGTAATTTAAAATATAAAATTCATAATTACTATCAATATCATTTAAATTTTTTATTAAATTATCTATATGTATAGTTATTCCCCCGATAAATGGGTGATATATTGTGGGCAATAATATTTTCATTAAATTACACCAGTGTATGATATATAATGTATATAACAATCATATAATATTGTATAGTTATATTTATTTATATTTATTTATAAATATTTAGTTATATATTATTAATTGTAATCCAAATGGTGCTCTTTCCATTCTACAAATAAATAATATTTTTGAGGTTCTTTTAATTCGGCTTCTATTCTTCTTGCTATTGCATCCATTACATTTCTATGAACTCTCCCCTCTATTTCTTCAAATGTTTTAAATGGTCGGAGCTCCCTTTCTTCAATTATTTTCCACATTACTGTTTTACCTATTCCAGGGAGTAATTGTAGCATATGCATTCTGTTTGTTATCGGTCCGCAATTATTAATAAATTCTACAAATCTATTCTCATTTCTTTTAACTGCTTCTTTGATGACATAAAATAATTCTGTTTTTGCCGTTGGAGTTAATTCTTCGTATTTTATCATTTTTGCTACGAAATCTACTTTATCTCTTTTATCTTTCCCAATATAAACTCTTTCTGCCAATTCAACTGGACAATCATCTTTTAATATTAATTCCATTAATACAAATTGTTTTTCTCCAAATGCCTGTGCCAATGGTTTTTTTTGGTGTGCCGGCCTTATATCGTCTGAATACCCATATTCGAGATAATCCAAAATATAGGCATAATCTTCAAATTTTCGTTTTTTATCCTTTTTATGTCCATAGTTGGTTTTTTTCATAATGACACCATTTAAATTTATTAAAGTGGAATATTTATTTTATAATACTGAATAGTGTAATTTTCTTAAAATATAGTCCGTTCGAGAACTCTTTGTAGAGATAATATCCCATAATAACAAATTCCTGTATGCCGAATAGTTCAAATATACTAAATTTTAAATATACTAATCTTTCACGCCCTCAGTATGAACAAATTTGGTAAAAACTTAGGTAATAACTTCGGTTTTTACTACTTTTTGTGATTTGGTAATTTTTAATTGCTTAACCTGTTGTGTTTGGCAAATTTTATTGGCCCAACCTTTGGTTTAGCTAATCTATGATTAGCTTAACAAATTCATGTGGGATTCGACTTTAGAATTTGACTTTTTTGAACACAATATAATTGTAAATTGTAAAAATATAATAAAAAAATAGTATGTAATTATGGTATTTAATCATATTCAATAATATTATCTAAATTTAGCACATAAATCCAATATATCTTCCGAGCATTTTGGAATATCGGATTTATAGAATATTAATTTTAAATCTTCGTTATCTTCTGGGAGTATGTCTATTATCTTTACTATGGTTTTTTCGTCCAATTCAAGCTTTTTTAACTCCTCAGTGAGCTTTTCTACATCTTCGGCATTTAGTTTTGCAAATCTTTGAAGATAATCTAATGCACATCCATTTTCATAGGATAATTCATCATCACTTGATTTATTAGACATAAGTTCTTCTGCACTTGATAGTGTAATGTATTTTTGAGATATTAACTCATTTCCAATCATAATTTCATCCTAAAATAAAAATATAGTTAAAATAATATAGCGATAATTAAAATAAACAATATGTCAATCTAATTAATTTAATGTTAAATTAATAATTGTTTATTCGTATTAATAAATTAAACAAAATAAAAAAATTAAGATAAATTAATTTTAATGTGTTTCATCATTTAGTTTTTACATTCTCTAAGATGTTGTGGTCTTGCAATTATCTCTTTTGTTGCATGTCCATCTTTAACTTCAACAATAAATGAACTTCCTCTCTGTCCGATAATTTTTCCAGTTTTTCCATGGAATTTTGGGTGAGGCATTCCTTTTTGCACTGATGGATCAAGAATTACATGCACTGTTTGCCCATTTTCGAACTGTTTTAAAGCTCTTGTAATTGGGTATAATCCTTTTGCTCTTGGGTGTTTTTTGAGCTTATATCTCGTTCCACTTCTAAATCCTTCACTTTTTTGCATAATATCACACTTTAATTTATATTTTAATCGTTATAAATAGCTAATGAATATTTATAAATACACATTAAAAATAGCATGTCTCTATATGTAATACTCATATATAAATATAAATGGTGAGCTCGGAGAGATTTGAACTCCCGATCACTGCCGAGTCAAGGCGGTATCATAGCCAACTAGACCACGAGCTCATAATAATACCATAGTTAATACAATATTATATCTATATTATAATTATTATATAACTAACATAACTATAACCAGTTAATAGAAAGAAGTATATATATTTTTCGGTATATGCTGTTATACTGTATGGCGTGGGATTATTTCGTTGTAGTGTTAAAAAATTATTTCACAATTTTTTTATCATATTATAAAAATTCCGAAGCTACCACAATAATATCTGACATAATATAACAATTGGGTGAATCTATGAAAAATTTGAAAAGAATGACTATGATATTATATAATTCATATGATAAAAATAAATGGCATGAGGCACATAAACGGGCAATAGCAAGGGCTGCCTCCATTTGTTATGCATTTGAATGTAATTTAGCTATAATGAATTTCCCCTGTAAAAGGGAGGATATAACTTCAATAGAAACTACAATTGGAAGTTCTGGCAAATATTTAAATGAATTGATTGAAAAAAATAGATTTATGATAGTAGATAAATACCAACCACAATTTGGAGTTCCCATAATAACAACATCTAAACCAGAGCCAAAAAAAGCCATATCTCCAAAAGAGGTAGCACAAAGTTTATTAAAAAAATCTTGTGGAATATATGTTGGACTTGGAAGACATGGACTTCCTAAAAATATATTGAAATCTGGGGAGCTCCACTTAGATATAACTGAAAAAGGAATTTCGCTTGAAACATGCACAGCAATATCTGCCATACCTTCTACAATATATACTCATTCAAAATATTTATAGATAAATATTTATAAAATATGAGGTATATTCATTATTTGGTCAGTGCATGTGAATCGACAATTAACTGCCTCCTCATATGTTCTAAATAGTGATTAACTGTAATAAGTTAAATAAATAGAGTTTGTGAAACTGCCCGTCGATTTACGATAATTGGTGGTTCTATTTTATTATTTGATAATATATATTTATTAATAATTGTTAAATATTATAATAATATAAACTGTTCTTGAACATACAATAAATAATATAAATAATATATTATAACTATTATATTTAAATTTCATTATCTATCATTTTCTTTAATCTATAATGATTATTCATTATAATTGAAATAAAAAGAAAATTATATATATAATATAGATTAAAGAATGGTTTAACAATTTATGGAGGTAATCCTGTGGTTGCAATAGAAGCTATTAGGGAAATAAAATCTGCCGAAAATAAGGCAGTAGAAGTAGTAGAATCCGCTAAAAAAGAGGCGGAAGAAATAAAAATGAATGCAATAGTTGATGGTAAAAAAATCATAGCTGATGCTATAGCTGAAGCTGAAGAAATAGTTGAAAATAAAATAAAAGAAATAGAAAGTAAAGCTAAAACAGAAGCAGAAAATATCATAACAACAGAAGAAAATAAAATAAAAGAAATGATATCCCTCGGGAAAGTAAAAATATTATCCATTGTATTGGATGATATAGTAGAATTCTAAATATGTAGTATAAAAGGTGGTTTTAGTGAAACCCGCAAGAATGAACAAAATTAGGGCGGTGGTTTTAGATGAAAAGATGGATTCCGTTGTAAGAGGACTTCACGAAAATGGATATGCCGAATTATGTGATTTAGCACCTAAACTCGAAGGCTCTGAATGGTCTGCAATTTTATCTCACTCGTCTCCAGCTTCCTATGGAAGGGATGTTTCCTCTTTAATGATAAAAGTAGGAAGAACACTTGATTTATTTGATGGCGTAAAAGAAGACGAAAAAAAGGGAATTTCGGCACTACTTAATCCAATCACCCCTGAAAAAAAGAAAGTTAATTTTGCATCTACTAATGAGTTAATAGCACATGCTGAAAAAATACTATCTGATGTAGAAAGAGATGTGAATGCTCCGTCCAATAAATTAAATGAATTGGAGACTAAGAAAAGCAGTTTAGAAGTGTTAAAAAAGCAATTAAATTATTTATCTGATTTTGATATGGATTTAAGCTGTCTTGGAGAAGGCGAATATGCCTACATAATTTCAGGATTAGTTTCAAAAGAAAATGTATCCGGGCTTGAATCTGGTTTATCCAATATAACAAATGATTATGTTGAAATTGTTAAAGGAAATCCGTTTAAAACAGAAAACGGCGAAGAAAAAGTTCCCGTTATTGTGGTTACATTAAAAGAATATGTAGATGTAGTTGGAGCGGAACTCCGAAAAGCTGGTTTTGAAAGATTTGATATATCGGGAGTTGAAGGAACTCCAAAAGAAAATATATCAAAAATTGAGTCTGAATTATCCAGTATTGATTCTGAAACTACCAATATATTAAATAAACTTAACAGTTTGTCTAAAAAATGGTATGATGATTTATTGGTATTGCATGAAGTTCTTGAAATTGAAAAGGAAAGAGCAGAAGCATATGCATTATGTGGGAGCTCCGATAGGACTTATGTATTTGAAGCATGGGTTCCAGTAAAACATGCAAAGAATGTAAAGGAAGTAATTGAAAGCGCATCAGAAGGTTATGCTGTTGTTGAAATAGATAAACCTGATGAGCCAGAAGAAAAAATACCTGTTTTATTGGATAACCCAAAAGCAGTTAAACCTTTTGAAATGCTAACTCAAATGTTTGCCCCTCCAAAATACAACGAAGTAGATCCAACAATGATGATAGTTCCTGGATTTTTAATGTTCTACGGAATTATGCTAACTGATGCAGTTTATGGTCTTTTATTGGCCCTTGCAGGTCTTGTTATTTGGAAAAGATTAGGTAAAGCAAGTGAAGGAGCTCATGATTTAGGATATATATTAACTCTCGCAGGTATTTTTACAATGATTGCGGGAGTATTGACTGGTGGATACTTAGGAGACTTTGCCCTTCAATTCCTTAACTTTGATATATATAGCACACCATTGGCACTAATAAATCCATTGGGAAGTAGCTTTTATGTTGGAGAAACAAAACCATTAATTGATTTAGGAATGATGTCCGTAAATAATGGGCCAATAGCCATATTATTATTCTCGGTAATAGTTGGTATTATTCATTTATTTATTGGATTATTGGCGGGATTCAAAGAAAATATTAAAAATAGATTTAAAAATGCATTTTTTGACCAAGGAATATGGATATTCTTAATATTGGCTCTTGTGATAGGCTTGGCCATTGGAATGCCTAATTTAATAATTGGTGCCACACTTCTTGTAGTTCTTCTCTGTATGATTAAAGGATTTATGAATGGAGGAGTTCTTGATGCAGGACTTGGAGCTATGGACATAACCGGATTTTTAGGTAATGTATTATCATATGCAAGGCTTTTAGCTTTGTGTTTAGCTACCGGTGGTCTTGCTATGGCAGTAAATATTATGGCTAACCTCTTAAACGATAGTATTCCAGTAATTGGAGTTTTAGTTGCTGTTGTAATGTTATTGGTTGGACATACATTTAACTTTGTGATGAATGGATTAGGTTCATTTATACACTCCCTTAGGTTGCATTATGTGGAGTTCTTTGGTCAGTTCTATGAAGGTGGCGGTAAAAGATTCAAACCATTTAAATCTAAAAGAGATTATACTACTGAATAATTTATCTAATATATTAATAAATATGTCTATACTATAAAATAAAAACAAACTATACATTTTTTAACAAGGTGATAAAAATGGTTGTATTTGAAAACCCATTATTACTTGGAGCAATAGGGGCAGGTTTGGCAGTAGGTATTGCAGGATTAGGCTCTGGTATTGGAGCAGGTATTACAGGAGCAAGTGGTGCAGGAGTAATTGCAGAAGATTCCTCAAAATTCGGAACAGCAATTGTATTCCAGGCATTGCCACAAACACAAGGTCTTTATGGATTCTTAGTAGCAATTCTTATATTATTTGTATTTAAAACAGCACCAGAATGGGCTATGCTTGGTGCAGGATTGGCAACAGGATTAGCTGGATTATCAGCAATTGGTCAAGGTATCGCATCATCAGCAGGTCTTGGAGCAGTTGCAGAAGACGACAGCATATTCGGTAAAGCTATGGTTTTCTCAGTTCTTCCAGAGACACAGGCAATTTATGGTTTGTTGGTATCTATCCTTTTATTGGTTGGCGTATTTAGTGGAGATGGAGTAGCTACAATTGCAGCATTGGGTGCTGGTTTAGCTGTTGGTTTCGCAGGCCTTTCAGGTATTGGTCAAGGTATCACAGCAGCAGGAGCTATTGGGGCTACAGCAAGAGACCCAGATGCTATGGGTAAAGGATTAGTTTTAGCAGTTATGCCGGAAACATTCGCTATCTTCGGTTTATTAATAGCAATATTAATTATGCTTGGAATTATGTTTTAAGTAGGTTAATGATTATTTAATCAATTAACCAATATTTTTTAGATTTTAGATTAATCCTTATTAAATTAATTATATTTACTGTAAGGTGGAAAACATGGGAGCAGATAAAATTACTTCCAAAATATTGGACGATGCCAACAATACAGCAAGTAAAATTAAATCAGAAGCACAGAAAGAAGCTGATTTAATATTGGAAAAGGCAAAAATTGAAGCGGAAGAACAAACGCAGGACATTTTAAAAAGAGGAGATAAAGAAGCTGAAACGACATACAATAGAATTTTAGCAGAGGCTAGATTAAACTCCAAGAAAAAAATGCTTAAAGAAAGAGAAAATTTAATAAATATGGCAATTGAAAAATTAAAAGAAGATTTAAAAGAATTGCCTAAAAAAGACAGTTATAAAGATATTTTATTAAAGCTTATAATTGAAGGAGTAATGTCTTTGGATGGCAACGAATTAGTTGTTGTGTTAAACGAACAAGACATGGAATTAATTGAAGATTCAGCTCTTTGGGCTATTGAAAAAGAATTAGAATCCAAGGTAAAAAAAGTCATCATATTGAAGAAGGGAGCTCCCGCAAATATAATTGGTGGTTGCATAATAAAAACAGCTGATGGAACTAAATTCTGTGATAATAGTTTAGAATCAGTATTTGAAAGAAATATGGAATCTATTAGGGCAAATGTTGCATCATTATTGTTCTAAGGATTTGATGGCATATAGTGAAGGTGATTATAATGGATATTGGTGCATTAATTGCTGGATTGCCATCAAATATATTCCTAATATTGATGGTAATGGCAGGTATTGCCATATTTTTGGTAATAATTATATTTTTAATAAAATACTTAATGGAAACAGCTCCATTTGCTTATGTTAATGCAAGAGTAAGAAGTATGGAATCCAGATTGTTGGATGAACAAAAATTCAATGAACTAATTGAATCCGCTGGAATGTCGGAATTTATTGGATTTTTGGAAGATACAGACTATGGAGAATATATAAAAGATAGCTCCGATATGATGTCTATTGAAAAAGCACTGAATACCCACTTGGCCCATGTTTATGGGGCTCTTGCAAATATGTCTCCTGAAAAATCAAGAAAGATATTGAAGCTATTTGAAAAGAAATTTGATGTTCAAAATATTAAAATTCTTTTAAGAGCTAAATATGTTGGATTAAATGCAGAGGAGACTTCAAAATTAATCATACCCCTTGGGACAATTTCCGAAAATAAATTAAGAGAATTGTGTGAAACTAAGGCGGTTGAGGAAGTTGTAAGTGGATTAGAAGGAACAGAGTATTCGAAAATATTATCTAATGAAATAGCAACATATGAGCAAACAAAAAAACTTGGAGCATTTGAATTATCATTAGATAAATATGTTCTTGAAAATCTCTGGAAATCTGTTGGAATTGAAGGAACTGTTGAAGATATATTCAAAGAGTTTGTTGGTGCCATAATTGACATTGAAAACTTAAAGATAATATTGAAGGGAAAAGCAGATGGATTACCTTCTGAAACAGTATTATCATATGTATTGGATGCAGGATATGAAATTGCACCTTGGAAATTAAAGGAATTAGCTGATGCTGAATCAATTGAAGGCGTAATTAGCTCACTTGAAGGCACCAAATATGGTAGTATTATATCCGATAAACTTGAAGAATATGAAAAAGTAAATAGTGTTTTCATATTCGAACATGCTCTTGATAAATATCTCTCAGAAGTAGGTAAAAAATTATCTCTTAGACAGCCATTTGGTGTTGGTCCAATAATTGGTTTAATAATCTCAAAAGAGCAAGAGATAAAAAATTTAAAAATAATTACAAAGGGAAAAATGGAAGGATTAAATTCTTCTCAAATTAGGGAATTATTGAATGCATAATATTGACATGAATTATTGAATATATGCATATATATGCTTCAATAATGATAACCCACATATAATAAAACCCAAAGTGTGATATTATGAAAATTGCTGTTGTTGGAGACCTTGATATGACAATGGGGTTTAGATTGGCAGGTCTTGAAGATGTATATGAGGTCAAAAATGCAGAAGATGCATTAAACACCATTAGAGAGCTTGACAATAGAGCGGACATTGGTTTAATAATAACCACAGAAAGACTAGGGGAAGAAATAAGAGACAGTATATCTAACTTAAAAAAGTTTATTGTGGAAATCCCTGACAAAAATGGTGCAATAGTTAGAGAACACGACCCAGTTAAAACTCTTGTAAGAAAAGCCGTAGGTGTAGAACTCAAATAATCAAATTACAGGTGAAAATATGGTATCAGGTAAAATTGTAAAAATAGCAGGTCCTGTTGTTGTTGCCGAAGGAATGAAAGGAGCTCAAATGTATGAAGTTGTTAAAGTAGGGAACGAAGGATTAACAGGAGAAATTATCCAGTTAGAATCAGATAAAGCAGTTATTCAGGTATATGAAGAAACCGCAGGTATTGTTCCAGGGGAGCCAGTTGAAGGGACAGGAGCTCCATTATCCGCAGAGCTTGGACCCGGTATGTTAAAGGCAATGTATGATGGTATTCAAAGACCATTAACAGCTATTGAAGATGCTACAAAAAGTATTTACATCCCAAGAGGGGTTAGCGTTCCATCAATATCCCGAGAAGCAAAATGGGACTTTACACCAACTGTAAATGTTGGAGATAAAGTTGAGGCAGGAGACATCATTGGAACTGTTCCAGAAACAAAATCAATTGTTCATAAAATAATGATTCCAAATGGGATAAGCGGAACAATTAAAGAAATAAAATCCGGTAGTTTCACAGTTGTAGAACCAATTGCAATAGTAGAAACAGAAAACGGGGAAGAAAAAGAAATCATAATGATGCAAAAATGGCCTGTTAGAAATCCAAGACCATACAAAGAAAAATTACCTCCTGAAATTCCATTAGTTACAGGACAAAGATTAGAAGATACATTCTTTGGTTTGGCAAAAGGTGGTGCATCTGCAATTCCAGGACCATTCGGAAGTGGTAAAACAGTTACACAACACCAGTTGGCAAAATGGTCAGATGCTGATATTGTTGTATATATTGGATGTGGAGAAAGAGGAAACGAGATGACGGAAGTTATTGAAGAATTCCCGCACCTTGATGACCTTAAAACAGGAAATAAATTAATGGACAGAACTGTATTAATTGCTAACACATCAAACATGCCTGTGGCTGCTAGGGAAGCATCAGTATATACTGGTATTACCATTGCAGAATATTTCAGAGATATGGGATACGGTGTTTTATTAACTGCTGATTCCACATCAAGATGGGCAGAGGCAATGAGAGAGATTTCAGGAAGATTGGAGGAAATGCCAGGGGAAGAAGGATACCCAGCTTACTTGTCTTCAAGATTGGCTCAATTCTACGAAAGAGCAGGAAGAGTTGCATGTATGGGGCATGACGAAAAACAAGGATTCGTATGTATTGTAGGTGCTGTATCTCCACCCGGAGGGGATTTCTCCGAGCCAGTTACATCAAACACATTAAGGATTGTAAAGGTGTTCTGGGCATTAGATGCTAATCTCGCAAGAAGAAGACATTTCCCAGCTATTAACTGGTTGCAAAGTTATTCATTATATCTTGACGATATAGAAGATTGGTGGAAAGAAAACACAGCAGAAGATTGGAGAGAGATAAGAGACGAAGCTATGAACTTATTGCAAAAAGAAGCAGAATTACAAGAAATTGTTCAGTTAGTTGGTCCCGATGCACTTCCTGATAAAGAAAGAGTTATTTTGGAAGTATCAAGAATGCTCAGAGAGGATTTCTTACAACAAGATGCTTTCAGCGATATAGATAGCTACTGTTCTCCTATGAAACAGTACACAATGTTAAAGACAATTATGACATTCTACAGTAAAGCTATATTGGCAGTTGAAAAAGGAGCTGACCCAGCAGATATTGCAAAAGTTTCAGTTAAACAGGATGTAGCGAAAATGAAATATACTCCTGAAGAAGAGTTCTTAAATAAATTAGCTCCTGCAATAGTTGAAAAAATTAGTAAAGAATTAGACGCTTTAGTATAATTAGATTTATATGAATTAATTATTTATTATAATTAATTTTTAAATTTTTAAAATATTATATTTTACCTATATATTATAAATGTTAAAATCATACAAAAAATAAAAAATAAGGAGGGTTATTATGTCTTCTTTGGAAAAAAATATTGAATATACATCAGTTTCAAGTATCGCTGGTCCATTGATAGTAGTTGAAGGAATTAAAGGAGTGGCATACGGGGAAATCGTAAGTATCACCTGCCCAAGTGGTGAAAAAAGAACAGGACAGGTTTTAGAGGCAAGAGAAGATGTTGCCGTTGTACAGGTGTTTGAAGGAACAACTGCATTAAACACAAGCGAAACAAAAATTAGATTTGTTGGAGAAACTGCTAAATTAGGAGTATCCACTGATATGCTTGGTAGAATATTTAACGGAGCAGGAAAACCATTAGATGGCGGTCCAGACATTATAGCAGAAGATAAAATTGATATTAATGGATACCCATTAAATCCAGTATCAAGACAAAGCCCAAATGATTTTGTTCAAACAGGTATATCCACAATAGATGGAACAAATACATTGGTTAGGGGTCAAAAAATACCTATATTTTCAGGTTCAGGTCTTCCTCACAACCTCTTAGCTGCTCAAATAGCAAGACAGGCAAAAGTTAGAGGTAGTGATGAGCAATTTGCTGTTGTATTCGCAGCCATGGGAATTACAGCAGAGGAATCAAACTACTTTATGAACGAGTTTAAAAGAACAGGAGCTCTTGAAAATGCAGTGGTATTTATTAACCTTGCAGACGATCCAGCTATTGAAAGAATTCTTACACCAAGAATTGCTTTAACAACAGCAGAATACCTTGCTTATGAAAAAGGAATGCATGTTTTAGTTATTATGACAGATATTACAAATTACTGTGAAGCTCTTAGGGAAATTGCAGCAGCAAGGAACGAGGTTCCAGGAAGAAGAGGATACCCTGGATACATGTATACAGACCTTGCTACGCTGTATGAAAGAGCTGGAAGAGTTAAAGGTAAATCTGGAACAGTTACACAGATTCCAATTTTAACAATGCCTCATGACGATATTACTCACCCAATTCCTGATTTGACTGGATATATTACAGAAGGACAGATAGTTCTTTCAAGAGAATTAAACAGAAAAGGTATTTACCCGCCTGTTGATGTTCTTCCATCATTGTCAAGGTTGGCAGGTAATGGAGTTGGAGAAGGAAAAACAAGGGACGACCACTCAAAAGTTATTAGTCAGGTATATGCAGGATATGCAGAAGGTATTGGATTAAGAGATTTGGTTGCTGTTGTTGGGGAAGAATCATTGTCTGAAAGAGACAGAGCATACTTAAAATTAGCTGATGTTTTCGAAAAGAAATTTGTTCAACAAGGAAAAGACGAGGACAGAAGCATTGAAGAAACCCTTGACATAGTTTGGGACATATTAACAATTCTTCCAGAAGAAGAATTAAAGAGAGTTTCCGAAGACCTTATTAAAAAATACCATCCAAACCATAAAAAATAAAAATAAATATTTTTTATCTTCTATTTTTTTATTATGACATTTTACAGTAAATCGACAATTATTGTCCTTTATACGGGGTAAAAATCAAAGATTTTTACCATATCTCAAAAGTGATTAATAAACTAAAACCTATATATTAATAAATTATTAATGTGTGGTAAGGTATTAGTTATACTCTATTCGGAAAGTGTGTTAATCAACTGGTAAAAATAACTGTAAGTATCTTACTAGAACCGTTTTACTAATAGATATTCAACTGTCCATAAGTGCAAAAAGTTTTCGAATGGATTATATTGGATTTTATGTAAATGTTGTAATTAAGTATTATTATGTATAATTATCGCATTATATTTAGAGGGATACAATGGCAGATATAAACCCTACAAGGATGGAGCTCCTAAAACTCAAAACCAAAATTAAACTTGCTCAAAAAGGGCATAAATTGTTAAAACAAAAGAGAGACGCCCTTATTATGGAGTTTTTTGAGATTTTAGACCAAGCTTCTGGAATTAGAGATAAAGTAAATAATGCCCTTGAAAAGGCATACAAAGATTTAATAATGGCTCAGGCTGTAATGGGAACCCTTTCTGTTCAAGAGATATCATATGCATCCAAAAATGATAATATAGTATTGGATTTGGATACAAGAAATATTATGGGGGTTACTGTACCTGTACTTGAAATTGAAAATGTAAAAAGAACCATGGCCGATAGGGGTTATGGTCCTTATGGAGTATCTTCAAAACTTGATGAGGCTGCAAAAGAATTTGAGGAAGCTTTGGAATTAATTATGGAGCTTGCTGAAATTGAAACTTCAATAAAATTGTTAGCTGAAGAAATTATCACCACAAAAAGAAGGGTAAATGCTCTTGAATATGTTGTAATTCCAAGAATGGCAGAGATGCAAAAATACATTGGAATGAGACTAGATGAAATGGAAAGAGAAAACTTCTTTAGATTAAAATTAATCAAAGCAAGAATTGATGCAAGAGAAGAAGCTTAAATAAGTATGGTGCTTTCTAGCTCCCAATATATGGTGCGTTCAGGATATGGTCTTTATAGTAATAAAATCTCCTCCTCCATAAATTTTGAGCACACCATCATTTCCAATAATCTATAATTTTATATATGTGGTGAGATCCTATGTTTAAAGTATCAGGTCGAATCGAGAAAATCGAAGAAGCCCTAAAAGAAAAAAAATATCCTGGAAAAATAATAATAGATGTTCAAGGGAAAAAAGAACCAATAATTGCTAGTGAAGCCGTTGAAGTAAAAGCTGGTGAAATTAAAAAGGTTGCAGTAAATAAAATAGAAATACACCCCAATAATATATTATTTATCTCAGCATATGCCAAACATCAATTGGGACATACATTATCGGTCGGAGAAGAAATTCCCATGCCGTTTGACTCAAAAAGAATAGTTGAACATGCAATATTTATAGCAATTAAAGATGGAATTGTTAAAAAAGGAGATATAATTGGTAATTTAATTATACTTCATGGAGAATAATTAATATTAATATATTTTATTATATAGTCAATCTTCGGTCTTTTTCACTAAACCGTCTCAAAATCGCAAAGCGATTTTTACGACCTCAAAATTCCAGAGGAATTTTTACGATAGGATAGATAAGGGACAGATATATTGAAGATTAACTATATTTTATGTTTTTTTATTTATTATATGTGGAGCTCCCACAATAAACTTGTTATTTTTTGGGATAATATGGATGATAAAACCATAAAAGGATTTTTACATGGATTAAACACTAATTTTAAAAGAAAAAAATTACATGAATTATTAAATGAGGACAAGCCATTTGTAATAATTGGCGGTAAAAGACATAGAATTAAAAAAAGAGAATTAAATTTAATAAAAGAATTAAATGCTTCTGAAAATTTAAAAATACCCATACCTTTGGAAGTTGATGCCTCTCTTGGCGATGGAACTGTAATAATAAGTGGCATAGAGGAAGTAAAAATAATATCTAAAATATTAAATAAAGATATAAATTTATTTGAAGAAAACAAAATAATGTACATATATAAACCAGAATTAAGGATTTTAAGAAGGGAGCTCCCTACCACCACCAACTATTTATTTAGAATGGGATTATAATATGATGAAAAGAAGAAAGAAATATAGGGGAACAGACCCAATTAAAAAAATGATGGATAATCCAAAAAATATGGAAAAATTATTTAAAATATATTATATTGTAAGTATGTGGGTATGGTTTGCCATGTTGTTGGGTTCTATTATTTTTATAGTTTGGGCAGTTAAATATTTAAGTTCCATTACCTAAATTATATATAGTATATTTTATTTATTATATGTATAATTTTATATCTAATGTATTATCTAATTATTGGGCGATATTATGAATATATATGTTTTATATTTTGTCATGTTTGCTTTATTGGTGGGGGCCCTATCCTCATTAAAATTATGCTTTCATAAAAATACATCAAATGTCCTAATTGGCGAAGGATTAATGGCAATAATAATAGCTACATTTTTAATAGTAATATCTAAACTGGGAGTTTCATTTGCTGAAACTGTGGCTTTATTTATATTGGTGGCCGGTCCAGTTGGAACAATAGCATTTTCAAAAGTTATGAGAAAAAATACAGAAGTTATTGAATAATTATTTTTTTATTTTTTATTATAGTTTTATTTTTTGACATGTTTAAAAGCCCCCATTAATGTATGGGCCTCTTTTCCACTTATAAATGCTCTGCTTATTAACCGTTTAAATATGGTTTTGCATAATTCTTTTCTATATTCTGGAATGGTATCATTTTTATTTACAAATTCACCAAATAAATTTAATAACACAGTTTTTTCTATTTTTGAAGCTTTATTAGTATTTATATTGTATGATTTTTCAAGAGATGAATTATATATTTCATAAAGTATGATGGAAACGGCATGAGATAAATTCATTATAGGATAATCCTCAGAAGTAGGGATTGATACAAATAAATCACATAATTCTAGTTCATCATTATATAATCCATAGTCTTCCCGACCAAATACAAGCCCTAATCTTCCATCTATAGTTTTATGCTTTTCCGCCAATTCTTTTGGTGTTATCGGTATTCTTTTTATATTTTTATCTCCTGAGACTGCACCAGAAGTGCCCACAGCAAAATCAATATCTTCCAGAGCTTCCTGCAATGTACCATAAAATTTTGCATTATTCAATATTTTTTTTGAATGAACTGCCCTAATTTCCGCTTCTTTATCTATTATTGAATTATTTCCCACTATTTTTAATTCATTTACTCCAAAATTCATCATGCAACGAGATATTGCTCCAACATTGCCACCATATTTTGGATTTACTAATATAATTACTGGTTTCATTTAATCACGGTTAATTATTTTTTATTGATATTATTATATTATTATAATATATAGAGTATCTTTAATTAGTCTAACATTCAGAATTTGATTTTCCGAACACATAATATATGTTATTAAATAAGTCCATACAAAAGGACAGCACATATACATCCAGCAATCGTGCAAGTGAAATTAACAATTTCATTATTTATAATTCCTTTTCGCTCAAATAATGCACCCATTAAACTATCCACTATATTTCCTACCATTCCTGATATTGTGGCTATCCATATTAGATTAATGTTATTAAACATAATACCTGCCATAACTCCAATCAATAAAGAACCCATCAACCCTGCAATTGTTCCTTTTATAGTAATACCACCATCTTCGCCATTTTTTACCTTTTTAAAAGTTGTAATTAATCTTGGTGTTTCATTGGATAATATTCCAATTTCGGACGAAAAAGTATCGGAAGTAGCCGCCGCAATAGCACCAATATACCCTACCAACGCAACAATATATTCAATAACACCAAACATGTTTAATAATACAACTAAAACAGCAATTAGGCCATTTGCGAGCACATTTTTTATGGTTCTTCTGGATTCTCCCATCCCCATACTATGTTTTTTAGCATATCCAATTTTGCTAACAATACTTCCAAAAACTAAAAACAATACCATTAGTATTAGCCAATATATGTTGGCACCAATAAGGATTATAAATGACATTAGTGAAGATACTAAAATACCACTATTGTCTAAATATCCTCTTTTTTTTATTATGTATGCAAGTATTATTGTGATAATTATCGAATAAATAAATTTTAAATAAATGTTCATTTTTCCACCGAAGATATAAAAATATCAATATACCGAAGATTATTGTCGATTGAGAAAAGTTCGTCCTTAAAGTTTCATAACATTCCACATATGAGTTGAAAATATTGGCCAAATAAATCAAGAATCTTTTTTTTGTGTGCTCAAAAAGTAAAATTCCAAAGGAATTTTTTCATTTGTTTATAATCGTTTAAACCGGTTGATTACAAAACTCGTACATACACATAACACCGATATATATGTTATTATGGTGATGAGCGTTTCTGAACACACCTCTATATATTAATAGCATATATTATATAAAAAGAACAATATAATATATATGTATATTGTTATTATAATCGTATTAAATTAATATTGGAGGGATAATATGAAACTAATGCTTGCCTTAGATGTAATGAGTAAAAATGAAGCTTTAAAAATAGCTGAGGAAACTAAGGATTTCGTAGATATAATTAAAATAGGATATCCGCTTGTGCTTAGCACTGGCATAGAGATAGTAAAAGAAATAAAAAATAAAACAAATAAGGAGGTAGTATGTGATTTTAAAGTTGCAGATATACCTGCCACAAATGAAAAAATTGCAAAAACAACTTTAAAATATGCCGACGCCATAATTTGTCAAGGATTTGTTGGAAAAGATAGTGTTATGGCAATTCAAAAAGTTGCAGAAGAATATGGTAATAAGGGAGCTCCCAAAAAAGTAATAATGGTTACAGAGATGTCTCACCTAAGTGCTGTTGAATTTTTGCAACCTGTTGCCGATGACCTTGCAAAAATGGCAAAAGAATTATCCGTTGATGGGGTGGTTGCACCATCTACTAGACCCGAACGATTAAAAGAAATAAAAGAAATTGTTGGAGATATTCCAATCATATCCCCTGGGGTAGGGGCACAGGGCGGAGATTTGGATAAGGTATTGGAAATATTGGGCGATAATGATTATGTTATTGTTGGAAGGGGAATATACGAGCACAATAATCCAAAGGAAAGTGCTAAACATTATAAAAAATTGATATCTAAAAATTGATATCTATAACGGCGATATTATGAACTCTGCAAAAATATATGGCGTAGATGATGGAGTAATAGTAAATTCTATGAAAAAAGTGTTTGAAGAGGAAATTGATGAAATAAAACAGGAATTAGATGCATTATATAAAAAATACAATGTTCGTAATGTAGGGGAGCTCCAACTATTTTTGGAAACCAACCCTTCCGAAGAAGTTAAAATGGATTTTGAGAAAGTTGTAGAGTTAGAGAATGAATTAGAAAGAATAAGTTCTTATTTAAGAGAAGTAAATTTAAAAACTATATAGATATAAAATAGAGGATATAATGAAGGTAATTATCACACGACCTACTGAAACAGGGCTTCAATTTGCCAATTTATTAGATGATGATTTTGAACCAATTCTTATTCCAACCTTGGAGCTCCGATTTAAAAAAATAGACACCGATTTAAAAAAATATAATTGGATAGTATTTACAAGTCCCAGGGGTGTAATGGGATTATATAAAAATAAAAATAACATTAAAAATTTTGACCTGGCCAATAAAAAAATAGGAGTAATTGGGGTAGAAACCGAAAAAGAGGTTAAAAAACTATTCGGCAGGGGTGCAGATATTATTCCTAAAAAATACACTGCGGAACGACTATTGGAGGAATTAAAAAAGCATATAAACGAACAGGATAAAATATTAATACCAACCACACCATCGGCAAGAGATATATTACATAAAAATTTAAATGCTGATTTGGAATTTGTGTATTGTTCAGAAGAACCTTCAAATATAGCTCAAAAATTAAAAGACTTAAAAGAAATAATAAAATATGAAGAATTAAAAAATAATAAAATAATTTTGACTTTCACAAGTGGTTTAACGGCAAAAAATTTCTTTAAAAATGCAGATTCTGAACTTAGGGAGTTATTAAAAAATCATTACATTGTTTCTATTGGGGAAATAACTAAAAAAACAGTTGATTCATATGGGGAGGAATATAATTCAATAATTCCTAAAAAATACACAATTAATGGTATGGTGGAAATCATTAAAAAATTGAGGAATAAAAATTAATAAAGATTAATAAATAAGCCTAAGTGAATCGACAATTAAATTAGGCTAATCAAAGATTAGCCAAACCAAGATGTCTTTTAGGGGTTCTAAATATCTCTATGCATACAATGGGCTTTTTGACATATATCCTCATAATTAACCTACCTTTAACAGTCTAATAAAATGTCAAAAGTCTGTCGATTTACTATGCATAAATAGATTATGTAAACGCATGAGGTGGTATCTTATGAAATATATTCCTAAAAAAGAAATGGATTTTAAAGAACCAATCGTAATTACTGGTTTTCCTGGTATGGGGCTTGTAGGAAATATAGCGGCACATAAAATTGCCAAAGATTTAAATCTCGATTTTGTGGGATATTTTGACTCCCCCGAAGTCCCTCCAATTATGGCTGTGGAAGAGGGGATATTATACCCTCCAATAAGAGTATATGCCAATGAAAATATGATAGTAATTTATTCTGAAGTTTTGATACCTCAAAAATCAGTCTATGAATTGGCCGACGAAATAATGAATTATATAGGGACAAAAAATCCAAAGATATTAATTAATTTAGATGGGATAACTTCATTAAATCCTAAAAAGACTTATATGGTTTCTGCATCTGAAAATATGTTAAAATCCATGGAGCATGAAAATATAGAAATTCTTGATTTTGGAATGGCAGGAGGCTTAGCAGGAATTATTACAGTAAGGTGTGGGGATAAAGATATACCTTCTGTATGTTTAATGGCAGAAACTAATGGATTAAGACCTGACCCAAAGGGAGCATCTAATCTTATTACTATTTTAAACGAGATATATAATTTAGATGTGAATACAGAGGATTTATTAAAAGAAGATAAAGCAATAAAAGAAAAATTGAAAAAACTTGCAGAAGAGCAGATGAAATTATTATCTAAACAAAAGGTTGAAAATCCAATGTATATGTAAATTTATTTATGAAATATATACTTTCTATATGTATTATGGTGATAATGGATGAAAGTTGTAGTTTTAACGGGAATCGCCCCTGAGGGAATTTCCAAACTTGTTAATAATCATTTATATACATTTAACTTAAAGAATTTTACAAATATTATCGCCATTACTTCTTCACTAGATATTGGGGATTTTGTATTTTTAACTGAAATGCCAAAAGAAGATACTATCCCAGGAACAGAAGGAGTTATTGCCCAAATAAAGAGCTTAAAAATAGTAACTCAAAAGGAAAAATTACCTTATAATGAAGAAACAGAATATGTAATTGCAAAAATTCAGTTGGAGGTTGTTGGGTATGGTGCCTGTGTAGAGATAATGGATTCCAAGGAGCTCCTACCAATAACGGCAACTGTAAAAATAAATTCAATATATAATTAAAACAAATAAATAATAAAAAGAATAAATAAAAATGGAAATTATATATAATATATAATTTTACGGCGTGTTCATAGGGAGTTATGATATATAATTAAAGGAGCTCCCGGGCACACCATATGAACAAACATAATAATACAGGTGATATGATGAAAATAGTAGGAATATGTGGCTCTCCAAGAGCGGAAGGAAATTCTTCTTTTTTGGTTAATGAAGCGTTGAACGCTGCAAAAGAAGAAGGGGAAGAAGTTGAATTTATAAGTTTATCAGGTTTGGAGTTAAATCCATGTATTGCATGTAATGTATGTAAAGAAGAAGATGAATGTATAATAATGGACGATTTAAATGATGTATGGAAAAAAATAGAGGGGGCAGATGGAATAATAATAGGCTCTCCCGTATATTTTGGTGGAGTTTCAGCCCAAACAAAAATGTTAATTGATAGGTCAAGACCTTCAAGAAAAGGATTTAAATTAAAAAATAAAGTTGGTGGAGCAATATCTGTAGGGGCTTCTAGAAATGGAGGGCAGGAAACAACAATAAGACAGATACATGATTTTATGTTTATACATTCTATGATTGTAGTAGGGGATAGCGAACCATCAGCACATTATGGGGGAACTGGTGTAGGCGGTGCTTCAAATGATTGCGAAAATGATGAATTTGGTATAAGTACGGCAAGAAATTTAGGTAAAAAAGTTGTAGAAGTTGTAAAGTTAATTAAAAAATAATTTAAATTATTTATTTTTTTTCATTTTTAGATTTTCATTATTATATTGTATATAATGCCACATTTAATTTATTATAATATTATTTATATATTTTTATGTATAAATATTACCACATATAAAATAATCATGAAAAAGAACAAATTTTAATTAAAAATATAAAAATAAAGCTATAAAAAAGAATAATTATTTATTATTCAATTTTATTTTTTATTACTATGTTTATTATTGTAATAAATTGGAGTCCATCTTAATTTTCTTGCGACTCTCTTTAATTTATAGTTTTTCTCACATTTTGAGGAACAAATAAACATAACTGAACCATCTTTTTTTACGAACTTTTTACCAGTTCCTGGTTCTATGCTTTTTCCACAAAAATTGCAGGTTTTCCATTCCATCTAATCTCACCTATCTTCTCCTTCCGAGAGCTTTCGCTTCTCTTTCGGTTTCTCTGAGCATAATAATGTCTCCTACTTTGATAGGACCTTTTATATTTCTTGTCAATATTCTTCCTGTGTCTTTTCCTCCTAAGATTTTACATCTTACTTGGAAAATTTCCCCAGTCACACCAGTTCTTCCTGTTACTTGAAGAACTTCTGCGGCTATTGCTTCTTTATAAATCATGTCATCAGACATTCAATCACCTAATTATGCCTTTAAACCGTTTATTTTTTCTACTAAGTCTTTTAAAGCATTTGCATCTTTTTCTGCGATAATTGCTACTGCTGCTGTTGAAACTTCTAATCCAATAGCTTTACCTAAATCTTCTTTTGTTGCTATGTATGTGTATGGGATACCTTTTTCTTCACAGATTATAGGTATGTGCGCAACAATTTCTTCTGGTTGAACATCTTTTGCTAAAACTACTAATTTTGCAGTTCCTCTTTCTACTGCTTTTGTTACTTCGTTTGCTCCTTTTTTAACTTTTTCGCTTTTTGAGAGCACTTCTGCTGTTTTTTCTTCCATTTCTTGTGGAACATCAAATTTTACATATACTGCCATAATAATGACCTCCTTCATTTTTTAAAAAAGATATTTTATCCGGATACCTACACCATTATTACCATTTTATTATTGGTTTTAATAGTGTAGCCATGCCCACTCATATCATCGTGGTTATTCACTAATTTTTGGGCGAATGGGCCCAATTGTAATTAATGAATTAAAAGAGTGGCTACTTCTGTATTATTTGAAGTCATATATATAGTTATGGTTCTTAGTGTTAAGTAGAAATTTATATATATGGCAACAATATTAATTATAATATATTACAATATATTTTAAATGTAATTATATTGTATTAATTATATAACTCTATAAAATAAAATACTCCCACTACTGTTGTCCATTTAATGGCGGTAATAATTTGGTGGTCCTATGGATTATGAAGCAATATATAGTAAATTGCAAAATCCAGAATTGAAAAAACAAGTTGAAAAGGTTGTAGATTTTCATACTTATCTAAGTTCTGGGGCACTTATAGGCGTATATATGTTCAATATTGCCAAAAAACTACTGGATTTTGACACAGATAATGGAGATATTATCTATGCCACCAGCGAAACTTATGCATGTCTTCCAGACGCTTTTCAGGCTTTGGGAAAATGTACAATCGGCAATGGTAAATTAAAAGTAAATAACACCGGAAAGATGGCAATTACGGTAAATATGAAGCAAAAAGAAGAAGGAGAAAATACAAAAGGGGTTCGAATAATATTGGACCCAACTAAAACTATTAACTATCCTCGACTTCATGCATGGTATATGAATTTAGAAAGAATTCCCCATGAGGAAATTATTCCAATACTAATAGATGCAGGAGATTCTGTTTATTCATATGAATTTGTGGATATCGATGTGCCTACAAAATCCAAAAAGAAAGTAATATTATGTGAAATTTGTAAAGAACCTTTTGTTAAGAAAAGTAAGGATAATATATGCGTAAATTGTGCAAATGGGTGAATTAATTAGTTGTATTATTTAATAAATTATATGATTTGAATTATGTGTATTTTTATATCGGTATATGTTAATATAAATTAATATGTATTGGTATATCGTGTAGGTGATGTTATGAACCTTATTATAAAGAATGGATTCGTTTTTGACCCATTAAATAAAATAGACGGGGAAAAAATGGATATATTTGTAAAAAATGGAAAAATCGTTCAATCGCTTTCCCCGGGCGAAAAAAAGAAAGCAAAAATAATAGATGCGACCAATAAAACCATAATGCCGGGGGGCGTAGATTCTCACACACATATTGCAGGGGCAAAAGTAACCACTGGAAGAATGATGTGCCCGGAGCTCCAATATGATACCCCAATAAGTAAAACAGAAAATACTCATTGTGGTAGTGGAAATATCGTTCCATCGTCATATATTATAGGATATAAATATGCCTCTATGGGATATACTTCACTTTTTGAACCAGCCATACCTCCAATGTTGGCCAGACATACCCACGAAGAGCTATACCACATTCCAATAGTTGACAAAGCGGGCTACCTATTACTTGGAAACAACTGGTTTGTAATGAAATATTTAAAAGAAGGGGACATCGATAAAGCAGCAGCTTATGTTGGTTGGATGTTAAACACCCATAAAGCATATGGTATTAAATGTGTAAATCCTGCAGGAGTAGAAAACTGGGGTTGGGGTATGGATGTGAGCTCTCTAGACGAAGCAAATATTCATTTTGAAGTAACCCCAAGGGAAGTAATTGAAGGACTTTGTGAAGTTAATGAAATATTGGGTTGCCCAATGTCAATGCATCTTCATGCCAACAATCTTGGACACCCCGGAAACTGGGAAATAACAAGAGATTCATTAGAAATTCCAAAAAATGTGGGGGTAACTTCAAAGAAGCATAATTCAAAAAAGAATATGGTTAATTTGGATAGTAAAAATAATGAAATTGAATTGGAAAAAACAAAAATAGAATGGGAAAGAAATCAAAGCATATATATGACACATGTTCAATTCAATGCATTTGGGGGAACTTCGTGGAAGGATTTTGAATCTGGAACAAAAGGAATCATTGACTATGTAAATAAATCAAAACATGCCATTATTGATAGTGGCTGTGTAGTATTTGGTCAAACTATTTGTATGACTGGGGATGGTCCGTCAATATATGGATTAGGGGCATTAACAGGAGGAAAATGGACAAACTGTGATGTAGAATTAGAATGTGGTTCTGGTATTGCGCCCATGAATTATAAAAAGAAAAATGGAGTTCATGCAACCCAATGGGCAATGGGATTGGAATTAATATTGGGTATAGATGACCCATGGAAAGTTATAATGACAACAGATAGTCCAAATGGTGGTTGTTTTGTTCATTATCCCAAAATTATAGCTTGGTTAATGTCTAAAAAAGGAAGGGAAAACACATTAAATGAAGTCCATAAATGGGCATCAGATAGAACAGACCTTCCGGGAATGGATAGGGAAATGTCATTATATGATATAGCCACAGTTACAAGGGCAACAGCCGCAAAATGTGTTGGACTTGCACATAAAAAAGGACATCTTGGAGTTGGAGCCGATGCAGATATTGCAATATATGACATAAATCCAAATACACTTGATGTAAATGATTATGATGGCATTGTAAATAAATTCTCATGCACAGAATATACCATAAAAGGCGGTGTAATTGTATCCAAAGGAGATAAAATTGTAGATGCTTCAAATGGAACAACAAGATTTTGTAATGTGTCGTTGCCTGATGAACAGGTATATCAAGATGTATTTAAGGACATAGAATCTTGGTTTAAGAAATACTACTCACTTAGGCTAAAAAACTATCCTACAACGAATAAATATCTTACAAATCCAGAAGCTGTAAATATAGGTGAATAATATGGATATAATATTAACTCCAACCAAAAAACCAGACATATCAATTGAGGCAGATGTTATTTCTCCCGATTATTTTGCAGGTAAAACCATAGACGAAATTAAATCATTAGAGGTATGGCAAGGCCCTATTAAATTACCACTTTCAGATTTCTTTGATGTAAAAATTGAAAATAATGAAAAAGATAAAGCAGATGGAAGGGGGGGAGCTCCCAAAGATATCAACGAAATTAATATAATAATTAATGGAGATGTCGATAGAATAAAATATATAGGAACTGAAATGACCGGTGGAACCATTACAATTAATGGAAATACTGGAATAAGAATTGGTTCATCAATGAAGGGAGGAAGCATAACCATAAATGGAAATGCAGGCTCATGGACTGGAATGGAAATGAAAGGAGGAAGCATAACCATAAATGGAAATGCAGGAGACTATATTGGCTGTGCATATAGGGGTAGCTGGGAAGGAATGACTGGCGGAACAATAACCATAAATGGAAATGCAGGAAAAAATGTTGCAACTGGATTAAAAGGGGGAACCATTACAATTAATGGTGATGTTGATGAGTTTTGTGGAATAAGACAAAACGGGGGACTTATTGTAATAAATGGAAATGTCACAAGAACCGTAGGAGTTGAAATGACAAAAGGAACATTGGTGGTTTGCGGAAATATTAGGGGTTTTGCCCCTGGTTTCGAGCAAATCGGAGTAGAAAAAGATATAGTTTTAAAAGACGGCACAAAAATCAACGGTAAATTCCTTAAATTCAAAGGAGATATAGCAATTGTGCCAAAACCAAAAGGAATTTTGTATGTTTCCGAAGAAAATAACATTGGGCTTGCAGACCCTTCAAAATATACGACCTTCAAAGAATACCACTACAAAGGAGGCATGGAAGCTCTTTTAAACACTGGAAGTACTGTGGAGCAAGGGGCCATTATTAAAGGCGGTGAAAAATACACAAAAGAATATGTTGAAGAATGTGCTGTCTGCCATATTCATCCAGAAGATTACAGAATACTTGGAGCTCCGACATATGTAAAAATAATAAGTAATGATAAAAAATCCGAAGTAGCTGTAAAGGCAGTTTCAGACGATGGATTGCATAAAGGAACTATATTTATGCCAAGGTCTATATGGGCTAACGCAATTACTGGTTCCCATACTGATTCGTGTGGTTCTCCCCTGTATAAAGGAAATAGTGTATTTGTTGAACCGATTGAAAAAGGAAATATAATCGATGCAGAACAGATGATAAAAAGTATGTATTGGTGAGATAATGAAAAAAGTATATAGGGATATCAACTGTCCCGTATGTGGTATGGGATGTGATGATATCGTAGTAATCTACGATAAAGAAAACAATACGATAGAGACAGAAAATGTATGTAAAGAGGGAGCTCCTAAATTCATGGAAGTTGTAAGTTCCCACAGATTAAGAAAACCATTAATTAAAAAAGATAAAGACTTTGAAGAAGTAGAATGGGAAAAGGCAATAGACGAAGCTGCTAAGGTTTTGGCTAAGGCTAAAAGACCTTTATTGTTCCTTGGTGCTGAAACCTCCTCAGAGGCACAAATTGTAGGATTGCATATGGCAGAATATTTGGGAGGAATAGCAGATTCAAATTCAACAATATGACA
The DNA here is from genome assembly GCF_000017185.1 of Methanococcus aeolicus Nankai-3. Classification (NCBI taxonomy): domain Archaea; kingdom Methanobacteriati; phylum Methanobacteriota; class Methanococci; order Methanococcales; family Methanococcaceae; genus Methanococcus; species Methanococcus aeolicus. The sequence goes on from NC_009635.1 coordinate 88,299, forward strand.
CGGTCCAACATTAATGGGTGTGCAAGAGGCTGGGCTACCTACTTGTACAGCAGGTGAAGTTAAAAATAGGGCAGATTTACTAATATATTGGGGCTGTAATCCAATGCACTCTCACCCAAGACAGATAAGTAGATACTCTGGATTTGCCAGAGGATACTTTACTGAAAGGGGTATGAAAGATAGAAAAATGGTTGTTGCCGATCCAAGGGTAACAGATACGGCAAAATTGGCTGATGTGCATTTCCAATTAAAACCAAATAGTGATTATGAGTTATTCTCGGCACTGTTGATAGTGTTAAGAGGAAAAAAACCACATCCAAGTGTGGAGGAAATCACTGGTATTACAATAGAACAGATGGAAGCAGCCATAGAACTCATAAAAGAATCAAAATATGTAATGATTTATGGCGGATTGGGGCTTCCAGCATCAAAAGGTAGCCACAGGAATATTGAAATGGTTTTAAGATTGACAAATGAAATAAACAAATATACAAAATGTAATATTGGAGCTCTTAGAGGGCACTGTAATGTAAATGGATTTAACCAGATTGCTTCATATATGTATGGTTATCCATATGGTTTGGATTTTTCAAGAGGTTATCCAAGATATAACCCAGGAGAATTCACGGCTACAGATGTGCTGAGAGATGGGGAAGTAGATGCCATATTTTTAATGGCTGCTGATCTTGGTGCCCATATGCCGAGAGATTGCGTTAAAAAAATAAATGATATCCCCATGGTATGTATTGATATTGCCCCTGGGCCATCTACGACCTCCGCCGATGTGGTATTGCCCGGAGTTATAGATGCTATGGAGTGTGATGCTACATTTTATAGGTTTGATGGTTTGACACAATATGCTCAGCCATTTACAGAATCACCATTTTCATTTACCAAAAGTAATGAGGATACTGTAAAACAGTTATTCGAAAAAGTAAAAGAATACAAAGAAAAAATGAAAAATGGCGAAGAAATAGAATAAATAAAATAGAACAAATAAGAAATAAAATAATAATAACAATAAAAAGGATTACAAAAGCCCAAGCCCTTAAATATATATTAAATTACATATAATGATACCCATTACATTTAATATAGGTCTTCACAAAATAAATTAAGCTTAGCCCAAACAGCTTAAAACATAAATACGCCGAACCCTTTTGGGAGGCGTATTTTATTTTTTTATATTTTTTAAGATTTTATTTGAGTTACAAAAATATTTTTTTCGATTTAAAATTATAGTCAATCTTCGAACAATTTCACTAAATCCTCCTATGCTAAAATGCAAAATCGTCATATAAATTAGCAAAAATAAAATAATATTATAAAATGCATTGGGACAGATTAGGGACAGTTTTTGAAGATTAACTATATTCCAACTAAAATTAAATTAAAAAAATAATTTTATAATAAATTATTCAAACAGCCAAACATCTACAACATCGTCTTTATTTTTTTGCAATTCATTTTCATTTAATTTAATAAACCCATCAGCATATACAATGGAAGTAATTAAACCAGAGCCTTTAAATGTTAGATGTGCTATCCCATTTTCTAATTTAACGGGACGATAATATACAAAATCAGGCTCAGAACATACTTTTCCCCCCAATTTTGCTTTAACTATTTTTTTTGTGGTTTGCATTTTTTTAGTTATGTTTTCCAAAAATGGAAGCAAATAAACATAACTACACACTATACAGGATACCACATTACCGGGCATACCAAATATAGGAATACTATCTATTTCCCCAAATAGCATAGGTTTCCCCGGTCTCATTTTAACTTTATGGAATAATATATTTCCCCTATTTAATACAATATTTGGAATTAAATCTTTCTTCCCTTCTGATACCCCTCCCGAAGTTATAATAATATCACAATTTAATTTAATTGCTTTATTTATCATGTTTTCAATATCTTCCATATTATCTCGGGCATTTCCAATATGCACAGGAATACAATTTGCCATTTTTATAATGGAATACAAAGTTTTTGAATTTACCTCATTGATAACCGATAGCTCATTACCTGTGGATATTATGCCTATTTTAGGAACATAATTAACTTTTACCTTTTCAATCCCCACCGATGCAAGTAATCCAATAGTTCTTTCATTTAATTTTGCTCCTCTCTTCAAAACCTTTTCTCCATATTTTATATCTGTTCCTATTTTTGAAATATATTTTTCGGTGATTTTCTCAATTGGTTCTATAATTTCATTGTCTATTATATTGACCAATTCAATAGGTATTACGAAATTTGCATTATTTGGAATTTTTGAACCCGTGGCAACATAAACACATTCATTTTGTTTAATTATCAAATCTCTCATATCTCCCGCAAAAATCTCATCTATTATTTTATACTGTTTTAAATTTAAATCTACAACGGCATAACCGTCCATATTCGACCGATTATATAGTGGAATATCCACTTTTGAAATAATATCTTCTGCTATAATCCTACCCTGTGAGTTATATATATCCACATATTCAGCAGGATATTTTTTATTTAATGAATAATTATTTAATATGTTGAGTGCTTCGTTCAATGAAATCATAATTTCCCCAATATTTTTTATTGTATATAATTAAATAATTATTATGGTGTTATTGATATAATATATTTATAATTATATGTAATTACTATTATTAATTAACAGTAATATATATTAGTATCTAAATTTATGATATATAAATCTTATAAAATTAATTAATAAAGAAAGTTAAATATAATAGATAAACGATTAAATATAAAAGATTAAAATAGATAAAAGTAGATAAAAATTAATGATACAATAAATATAATAAAATAAGCTACAAAAATTTAACAAAAATCGTGAAAGAAATGGAAAATATAGAATATGAAATAAAACGAGCAATAAACCACATGATGGAAACTAATTACCCTAGAAAAGAGTTTTGGAATATGGATTCGAAGCTTCCAAATTTAATTAGTGGAATACGAGCAGGAGATGATGCCGTAGTAGTGGGCAATACAGTAATTAATATGGAGGGACCATATCCATTAGTTTTAGGCTCTAAAACAGCACTAATACATACAACTTGTGATATTGTGGCAATGGGAGCTCCCCCAAAATATGCCATGAATGCCATTCAGGCAAAAGACGAACAGGAAATAAAAATGGCAATTGATGGATTAAAAAAACAATCTTTGGGGCTAAATATTCCAATAGTAGGGGGAAATACCCAAACTCTTGAAGAATTAAAATCCTGCATGTCTGTGGTTGTATTTGGGGAGCTCCCCGACAATAGAAAAATAATAAAAGATGGCGGAGCAAAACCTGATGACATAATAGCTATGGTGGGTCATCCAGTAGAGGGAGATACAGGAACAAGAATTCAAAAGGCAAAAAATAAATTTGATACCTTTTTAGAGCTATTAAATCAAGGTGTGGAAGTAAATGCCTGTAAAGACGCCTCACGAGGAGGTTGGCTTTGTAATTTACTTGAAATGCTTGTAAAAGCTAAAAAAGGAATAGAAATAAATTCAATACCTTATCCAAGAGCTACACGATATTTGGGAACATATTTAGTTTCAATGAGTGAGGATAGTTTAAAAGAAGCCGTTAATATATGTATGGATAATAGATGCCCCATAATACCATTTGGAAAAATAACAACAGATAGTTGTTTATCTATTGGCAATAAATCGTATATCGATAATGAGCAAATGAGGGAGCTCCGAAAACAATTTCCATATAAATATTAAATGGGAGCTCCGGGAGCTCCCAAAATATTTTTTTAACTTATTTCGGCGAGAAGTCCCCTTCCGTAAGGGATTAAACAAAATCCTTCGGATTTCGCTTACGAAGTAAGCGAGCAACAAAATCGAAATCTCCGATTTCGAGCTACAAAACTCGAAGAGTTTTGTTCAAACCGAAGGTTTTTGTCTAATTGTAGCCCTCCGCTTCGCTACGGGGGGATGAAAGCCGAAAATTATTTATATAACTATTCTCACAATATTTATTGCTACCGAAAAGAAAAGGTAGCCTAGGGCTGGGACAGTCCGAAGTGACGCCTGTGGAGACTACGGGTCGGAAGCAGGAAGCTCCGTCCGTAAGGTCGGAGTAGTTCACAATCCTATCAAATATATTAACAATTAATTTAAAAATTGTAAGATTAATAAAGTTATCAAAAATATCGCTGTAATAGCTAAAAATAATATGTCATTTTTTTTTATTTTACTTCCAAATGACATTATATTTGAATTTTCACTATATCCCCGCGAAGTCATAGCTAGATATGTTCTTTCCCCCTGTTCATACGACCTAATAAACAGCGAACCTATACTATATCCAAATATATTTAATAAGCTTTTATATGATATGTTTTTTCTGCTTAAACATCGCGATTTTTGAGAATTTAAAGTATTTTCTAATATATCATACATAATAAATAAATATCTGACCATTAGTCCCAACATTGTAGCCATAATGGGAGGTAGTCCTAATCTTCTACCTGCTATTATTACCTCGTGCATAGGGGTCGTAGAGGATAGAAACACAATTGCCGTTATTGATACAAGAAACTTTGAAAACAGCAATGCCCCAAATAATATTCCTTCGTAATATATGGGAGCCCCTAATATTGTATATATTACAGTGTCTCCTTTTATAAATGGCTGAAAAAATGCCAAAAACATACCAAACGGCAATATTAATATTATTCTTTTAATTGTATTGATTATTGATATTCTTGAAATTAATATAATAAATATAATATATAACCAAATTAAAAGCACGAATTGAATATTATTTAGAATTGCAGAAGTTATGACCAACATTAATACAAATATCAATTTTACTCGCGAATCTAAATTATGAATAATACTATTTTTAGGGAGCTCCCTTTCTATTGATCGTAATGAATGATGCAAAAAAATCACCGAAATAAGAAAATATAACTTTTAAAATTATTTAATAATATTTATTTTAAATTAATATTATTAATATATAAATAGTATATAGTCTTACCTAATTTATTATAGTCAATCTTCGGTCTTTTTCAATAAATCGCCCCCTCATTAAAGCTAAAATCTCGCCATATTACCAATAAATGAAGAAATTCATTTACAAAAGCTATGCTTTTGTACAAAATCCTAAAAGGATTTTTTTTACAAAATCTTCGATTTTGTACAAAATCTCGAAGAGATTTTATTTAATAATAAGCCGGATAAAGGACAGTTATTGAACTTACTATATTGTAGGAAACGCCTGAACGAACTACCTACATAAATAGATTATAAAAATAACTTAAAAAAGCAAAGTATGAAGACAATACATAATAAAATAATATAAATAAAAAATTATTAATTGTATAATAAATATACTTATTTTTTAAACATCATTCCAACGCCATAGGCTAAAACAGCCATAATTAATATTCCTACGACCATTGCTATTATTTCTCCTATTTTGCCCATTCCTTCTATTGCGTAGTCAGGCATTGGTGAAGGTGCAACTGTTCCTTCTTCTTTAAGTCCAACTTCATGTAGATTTTGTTCAAGTGTATGCTCATTTACTATTTTTTCTGCTGCACTTTCCAATCCATCAGGGTTTCCTGATGCTAAAAAAGGAGCTAATAACCCAATAATTAATGCAACGGCAAGTCCTGAAATTAATATTTTATTCATTATTACCACCCAATCCTTTTATTAAATCAGGTCTAACTGAGGATATATATTGAATTACTACTGCCGTTATACCTCCTTCAATAAATCCTATTGCTGCATGGTATAATCCCATGAACTGTAATCCTTTATCTAATGGGAATGTTCCAGCAACTGCCATTTCAATAGCACAAACAATAGCACCTAGGAATAAAGCAAACCAACCGGCACCAAATGCTGCAACGGCAATATTTACCTTTTTAAGTGATTTAAATACATAATATCCAACAAATGCACTAATTATACCCATATTGAATACATTTGCACCCATTGCCAATATTCCTCCATCTGCAAAGAATAAACCTTGAACAATTAACACAAGAGCTAACATTAACACACCAGCCCAGGGACTATCAAATATGATAGATGCTAATGCCGCACCGCCCATATGTCCGCTGGTTCCCCATGGTATTGGTATATTCATAGCTTGAATAGCAAATATACCTGCTGCCACTGCTGCAAAAAGAGGGACTGTTTTTTCATTCATTTCTTTTGATGCCCATTTAAGGGACAAACCAATACATACCAATGAAACAAGCCATAATAATCCGGCTTCCCATATCGGTAAAAATCCATCAGGAATATGCAAATTTTCACCTTTTTTTACATTTTGTAATATTTATTTTATATTTGGTATTACAATAATATTATATTAAAAATAGTATTATTTATAGTTTTTTATTTGATTTTTTGTATTACAAATAATTTAATTTTTTAAAAATTGTAATATTCATTAATTTTTTTTAGGGGATTTTTTGATTTTTGATTTTTTGGGAGCTCCACCATCAAGCCATCAAAAGCCATAATCAAAAGCCATCAAAAGCTAAAATCTATATATGTTAAACACATAAAGAAATTCATCAATAATTTTTCAAAACTCCGAAGGAATTTTTACAATAGGACAAATAAGGACGGTTATTGAACTTACTATAAACGGTGAATAAATGGAAAACAAAAATCTGCCAAATAATTTCCAAAGGAAAAATGAAACAAAAGTTATGAATATACTTAATGAAAACGGCATAAAATCTCTTAGACCACCACAACAAAAAGTATTAAATAATAATTTGCTTGATAAAAATAAAAATTTTTTAATTTGTATTCCTACGGCATCGGGAAAAACACTTATTGGAGAGATGGCTTTTATAAACCACCTGTTGGATGAAAACAAACAACCGACAGGGAAAAAGGGACTATTTATAGTTCCATTAAAAGCCCTTGCAAATGAAAAATACGACGAGTTTAAAGAAAAATATGAAAAATATGGTTTAAAAGTGGCTTTGTCCATTGGAGATTTTGATGAAAAAGAGAATTTATCGAGCTACGATCTAATCATAACTACTGCTGAAAAACTTGATTCTTTAATGAGACATAGGATCGATTGGATAGATAAGGTTTCTGTTGTAGTGGTAGATGAAATCCATTTAATAGGGGATGATGAAAGAGGAGGAACCCTTGAGATCATTTTAACGAAATTAAAGAATTTAAATAATATCCAATTAATCGGTTTGTCTGCAACTGTTGGGAATCCAGAGGAACTTGCAAACTGGCTAAATGCAACACTTGTAATTGATGATTGGAGACCTGTGGAATTAAAAAAAGGAATATTCTATAAAAACAAAATAGAATACATTGATGAAAATAATTCATTAGACGAAATCACGAAGAGTGATTTCGTTGCTCTCCGTTCGCTTCGCTCACTCCAAAAACCCCTAAACGATAGTTATAAAAATGACATTATGAATTTGGTTGTAGATTGTATCGATGAAGATGGTTCATGTTTAATTTTTTGTAATTCTAAGAGAGGAGCGGTTAGTGAAGCAAAAAAATTGAATTTAAAGAAATACTTATCCCACAGTGAAAAACACGAACTTCAAAAACTGAAAGACGAAGTTTTAAGCATATTCGATCCACCAACTGAAACCTGTAGAGCTCTTGCAGAATGTATTGAAAAAGGGGTGGCATTTCACCATGCAGGTCTTACCTATGAACAGAGGAAAATAGTTGAAGAAGGATTCAGAAAGAAACTGATAAAGGTTATATGCTGTACTCCGACACTCTGTTTAAATGCAAATACCGAGATATTGCAAGAAAGTGGATTTAAAAAGATTACAGAATTGAATAAAAATGAAAAGGTATTTGCATTGTGTGGAAATAAAATAAGACCAGTGGATTGTTGGAAAGTTCATAAAACCCCGCAACATGAATATAATATTGTTGTAAAAACCGCAAATGGGCTAAAAATTACCACAACCCCCAATCATTTGTTCTTAGTTAAAAAAGGAAAAGAGACCTGTGAAAAAGAAGCAAAGGATTTAAAAGTGGGGGACTATGTGGCTACTGCTGATAAAATAGTGGTTGAAGAAAGAGATATTGATTTATCCTATGGGGACCTTTATTTCATTGGATATTTTATAGGAGATGGCTATACCGGTGTTATCGAAAAAAATGTATTTAGAGGTAGTCCCGATATTACGTTTAATCCAAAATACCCGCCAAATTTTGATGACTCTAAACTTCACAAAAAATACTTTTTAAAAATTAAAGAGGAAGGAAATGTTTCTCATTATGTATATTCAAAAAGACTAAGGGAAGTATTTAATGAATTAAATATGCTCACTAAGGATAACAAAAATATTGATGTATTTTACATTCTTCCATTGGAAAAGTTATCACACTTTATTGCAGGGTTGTTTGATAGTGATGGATACATTAATGCCAACAGAAAGAAAATAGGATTCTCTTCGATATCAGAAAATCTAATCAAAAAACTACAATTAGCATTATTGAGGTTTGGAATACATAGCACCATTAGAAAAAGAAAAGGAAAAGTTATGAAGCTTAACAAAACCTTCAGGTTTTGTAAGTCTCGACGAAACCGAAGGTTTCGTGAGTCAGCAAATCTTCGATTTGCTTCGACAGCGAATCCAAAGGATTCGCTTCGATCGCCAACAAATAATAAAGAATACAAAAGTAGAGATATTTATGAACTAATAATTGGTGATTTTGTAAGTGTAAAAAGATTTTATGAAAATATTCCACTGAGACACAAGGAAAAAAGAAGAAAATTGGAAGAAATCGTAAAAAGTAAGGAAATTGCTAAAATGTGGTGTGATTGCGGATTTAGCATTGATTTAACTATGTTTAAGCCAAGAACAAAAAGTCAGAATGAATTAAATAAAGAGCGTGTAAAATTACTTTTTGAACTATTAAATGGAAAAAAATTGGTTATGAACTACAATAACTACTATTCAAAGAGAAAGAATCCCCATTTTGAGTTTATCATAAGAGAAAAGATAGGTGGAAATAAAAAAGGAGTATATTATTCTCTAAATGATAAAGGAAAAATTTTAATGAATCTTCTTAATAAAAATATAAAAGATAAAGAGAACTTAGAAGAAATGTATGACTTCTTAGTAAATCTTGAAAAATGCCCAATTTGTGGCAAGCCACTCTACAAAGAAATGAGACATAGTTGGAAAAAAGAATATTATGATGGAGATATTTATTGGAGCATGATCAAAGAAATTAAAAAAATAAAGGTAAATGACAAATATGCTTATGACATAGAACTACCAGATGATGGGACAAATGACCATTATGTTGTGGCAAATGGATTTATAGTACATAACTCTGCTGGACTAAATTTACCTTGTAGAAGAGCAATTGTAAGGGATTTAAAGAGATTTTCCGGTAGAGGTATGGCTCCAATTTCAAAAATGGAAATTCAGCAATGTATTGGAAGAGCCGGGAGACCTGGTTTAGATCCTTATGGTGAAGGAATAGTCTATATAAAAAATCCAAACGATGTTGAAAAAGGTTTTGAATACTTAACTGGAAAGGTGGAGGACATATACTCAAAACTTTCCAATCAAAAAGTTCTTAGAACCCATATCCTTGGATTGATATCCACGAGGGAAGTTGAAAATGAAATGGATTTAAAAAACTTTATAAAAAACACATTTTATGCTCACCAGTATGGAAGTCTCCAAGGAGTTTTGAGGAATGTAAAAGAAGTCGTTGATTTTTTAGAGGATTATGATTTTATCGTTGCATTTACACCAACAAAACTTGGGAAAAGAGTTTCAGAACTGTATATTGATCCATATAGTGCAAAAATAATTATAGATGGATTAAAAAAGATCAACAAATCCTCTGAGTTAAATACAAATCTAGAGCTCTATATGTTATATGTACTGTCAATGACCACGGAAATGAGGCCCCCTTTAAGAGTAAGAAATCATGAAGAAGAAGATTTAATTTTAGAAATGATGGACTTAAATATTGATGATTATTCCTGGGAAAATTTAGAAAGCTTTAAAACTGCAAAGATGTTCTACGACTGGATTAATGAGGTTCCAGAGGAGGATATATTAAAAAGGTATGGAATTGAACCTGGGATTTTAAAGTACAAAGTTGAACAGGTTAAATGGATGGCATATTCTGCAAAAGAAATATTTAATCAATTAAATTTAAAAAATGAACAAATCAAAGACTGTTTATCTGAATTGGAGATAAGACTCGAGTATGGTGCTAAAAAAGATATCATTGAGTTACTCAAAATTAAACACGTTGGAAGAGTTAGGGCCAGAAAACTATACGACGCTGGAATAAGGAGCAAAAATGATATTGTAACGAACCGCTCAAAAGTCATCAGTTTGCTTGGAGATAAGATCGGAAAAAAAGTCTTAGAAGGATTTGGTTTGAAATATGGTCAGCAGACACTACTTAGCTTCCAATAGTGGCTACTTGTCTAGGGACATATAAAGCTTTGAAATGGTATTTACTGTATCATAACCTTTTTTCGTTATCATATAGTCCCCCCTTTCGCTTCTTTGAATAATCATGTTTGATTCTTGAAGCTTTTTTATGTGAAATAGTAAATTTCCCCCTCTTAAATTGGTTATCTTTGATAGGTCTGAAAAAGTTCTTGTTTGGCTTGATAGTGCCTTTAATATCATAAATCTGTGTTTATTTGCGATTGGCTCAAGTAGATTTTTAATTAGATCTTCTTCAGAAATTTCAGAAAGGGAATATTCCAAATTTTCTTCTTTTTTATAAATTCCCAGAGCTTTCATCAATTCGATTTGCTTTTCAAATAACCTACCTGCTTCTAAAAAACACGTATCGCACTCAATTTTAGGACTATTTTTATGCAATTCTTTTAATTTATCCCGGTAAGAGTTTACTATCGATTCAGAAATCTCCCCCTCTTTTATATATTTTGCAATGTTCTTTAAAAAATCCAAAAATACACTATAACATTGGTCCTTCATCGGGCAGTTTTCTACCATGTTGTTCTTCAAGCTTGATTTTGCATTATCGAGCTCTTTGTTATAGAAAATTTCAGAATATTTTTCTTTAAGTTCGCTAAATATTAAATCAACGTGTTTTTGATTTGATTTCTCAATAAAACTTCTTAATTCATTTCTTAATTTAAAGATTTCTTCTTTTAATTCTTTAAGTTCTAAATTTGTAGTTATATCTTCTTTCATAAAAACCACTCAGTTACTGAACTGTACAAAATAATTTTTAGTACATTTTAATGACGATTAAGTATATATACATTACCTTACATTGTTTTACTTGTAAAAAGCGAGGTGGGATATATGAACGTAAAAGAAGAAATAAAAGCACAGATTATGGGAGCGTTAGAAGGCGCAAATTTTCCAATCGAAACTCCAGAAGAGTTATTGGCTGCATTTCCAAAGGGAGCTGAAACAACGTGTAAAGCTGGAAATATTGAAATGACTGCAGGAGAGGCTGGAAAATTATTGAAAGCAGGGGATTTTCCATTTAAAAGTGCTGAAGAAGTAGCGGACACAATAATTTCAAGGGCTGGATTATAAGCCCTTTTTAGTCATATTTTATTTTTTAGATAGTTTTTAGCCACAATTTAAACGGTGATATCATGAAGGTTTTAGGGTTTTCGGGTTCCCCAATAAAAAATAGCAACACAGACAGAGTAATTTTGGAAGTTCTAAAAGCAACAGGTCTTAAATACGAGTTTATAAAATTGGCAGATTATAAAATCGAACCCTGCAAGGCCTGTCTTGGATGCGTTAAAACTAACGAATGCGTAATAAAAGATGACGGAATCAAACTGGCAAAAAAGGTAAAAGAAGCTGACGCCATTGTAATTGGTGGATATACATCATATTCATCACTTGATGCAAGAACAAAAGCTTTTATTGAAAGGCTATATCCTTTAAGACACAATTTTGGTTTTATGGCAGGGAAAGTCGGTGCTGCAGTAATTACCTCGGCAGTTCCTGAAGAGAATAAAATGCTTCCTCCTGCAGCGGAAATGGGTGTAAATTCAATAATGTTTTATATGATGGAAGAAGGGATGAAGTTTTTAGGATCAGTGAAAGTTTTAGGAAATGTGCCATGTGTAAGTTGTAGAGTGGAAGAAGACTGTGAAGTTTCAGGCTTAAAAATGATACATGGACCAGACGCCACGATCGATTCTGTTGGAATTAAATCCTTTGAAGAACAGGAAACTGCAATCAAAGGTGCAAGAGAATTGGGAGAAAAAATTGCACAGGCACTAAAATCAAAAGTGAATAGAGAAGAATACTATGTTTAAAAATAATTTAAAAAAATATTATTTCTTTTTTGATTAGAAGTTGTGCTCAGCTGTCCCCGTTGTCATCATATACACTATCAGTGAAGTCAGCACTCATCATCACAGTAAATATATATTATAACTTCCTATTATATAAATACACCACCTAAATTGGGGAGCTCCAAGGCCATAAAATGATTTTTATCATAAAAAGAAAAAAATAATATATTATTATTTCAATATTATTTGGTAATGTTAAATGCTCCTTCAATTTGGTTGTATAGTTGATTAGTTTTAAAATGATTTTGCTCCATTGCTCCACTTGGGCATCCACCTATACAGGTTCCACAACCTTTACAAAGTGCCGAAAGAACTTCCAGGCTACAAGTGCCATCTTTTTCAACTAATCTGGGAGCTCCATAAGGACATTGTTTTACACATATCCCACATACTCCACATATTTCCTCATTTACTTCGGCTACTATTGGTTCAACATTTACTCTTCCTTTGGACATGGGTATTGCAGCTCTTGCAGCAGCAGCGGAACCTTGTGCAACTGATGCAGGTATGTCCTTAGGACCTTGACAGGCACCGGCTAAATAAATACCATCTGTGGCAGTATCAACAGGTTTGAGTTTTGGATGTGCTTCCATAAAAAAGCCGTCCGCAGATTTTGAAATACTCAAAGTCTTCTGAACATCGTCCATAGATTCTGTTGGTACCATTCCAACTGAAAGAACAACCATATCATATTCTTGTTCAAGAATTTCACCCATTAAGGTGTCTTCTGACATAATGATTAAGTTTTTAGTTTCTGGATTTTCTATAATTTGTGCTGGTCTTCCCCTTATGAAGTTAATACCATACTGTCTGGCACTTCTTTCATAAAATTCTTCATATCCTTTACTAAATGCCCTAATATCCATATAATATATATCTATCTTAGTATCGGGCTCATGCTCCTTTATCAATTGGGAGTTTTTCATTGCATACATACAACAAACATTTGAACAATATTTGTTTCCCGTTTTTGCATCTCTTGAACCCACACACTGAATAAATGCTATTCTTTTAGGATGTTTGCTATCACTTAATCTTAGGACATGTCCCATTGTCGGTCCTGATGCATTTATTAATCTTTCAAGTTCAAGTCCTGTTAAGACATTATCATAAATCCCATATCCATATTCTTGTTTAACTGTTGGGTCAAATGCATCATATCCTATTGCAGTAATTATTGTTCCTACTTTTTCCTCAATAATTTCAGGTTCTTGACTGTAATTAATTGCCCCTGGACCACAGACCTTTGAACATAATTCACAACCTATGCAATGTTCTTTATCAATTGTATATTTTGCAGGAACCGCCTGTGGGAATGGTTTATATATGGCTTTTCTTATTCCAAGCCCCATATCAAATTCATTTGGAACTTCAATTGGACATACTTCGGCACATTGGCCGCATCCAGTACATTTTGCTTCATCAAGATATCTTGCTTTTTTCAGAATATCGACTGTAAAGTTCCCAATAAATCCTTTAATCTCATTAACTTCCGAATAAGAATATAGTTTAACATTGGGGTGTTTTGCTACATCCACCATTTTTGGAGCCAAAATACAGATTGAACAATCATTTGTTGGGAATGTTTTATCCAGCTGTGCCATTCTACCCCCCACAGAGGGTGTTTTTTCTACCAGTATAGTTTCAAATCCCATATCTCCTAAATCCAATGCAGCTTGAATGCCTGAAACACCAGCTCCAATTACTAGGGCCCTTTTAGTAACATCCACTTCAATGAAGTCCAATGGTTCCAACAATCGTGCTTTTGCAACTCCCATACTTACTAAATCCATGGCCTTTTCCGTGGCTTTTTCTGGTTCGTGCATATGTACCCAAGAATCATGTTCCCTAATATTTACAAATTCAAATAAGAACGGATTTAATCCAGCTTCTTCAACACATCTTCTAAATGTCGGTTCGTGCATTCTTGGGGAGCAGGCTGCAACAACAACCCTATTTAAGTTGTATTCTTTAATGTCCTTTTTAATTATCTCTTGCCCTGGGTCTGCACAGAAATATTTATAATCTCTTGCTATGGTAACATTATCTAATTCTCCAGCAAATTTAGCAAGTTCTGGGCAATCGACTACTCCACCAATATTAATCCCACAGTGGCAGACATAAACACCAATTCTTGGTTCTTCCATATTATTCACCCTATAAATATATTGTATTATTAATATCTATATTTATATTAGTTATATCCACATTACATTTCTTAATACCATATTTTAAAAAATAAATCATTTCAATCTCAAAATGTCTTTATCTTTTTTTAGACTTTCTGCACATGAAAGACAGAGCAGACACATAACACAATATCCTTTTAATGATATTTTATCATCAGTTAATCTTAAAGTCTTCATTGGACATGTAGATACACATTTTCCACATTTATCGCATAGGTGGGGCCCATATTCTATCCTATTATATTCTTTTCCATTGTGATTTATCGTGCCAATTTTTAATGCTCCTGTGGGACAAGCTGTAACACATGCTCCGCATACAATGCACATTTTTACGGATTTTGATTCACTCTCGGCAATTATGGCATCAGTAGGACAAACATTTGCACATTTTTCTAATATATCATAATCGTCTTCAATTATTACAATGCCTTCATCAGTTATTGGGTGGGCCGATTCATACTTAACATCAAGTGATAAAGCATCAACTGGACAAACCTCAACACATAAGCCACATGCAGGACATACTTTTGGCAGTTCTACTTTTAAATTATCGACATCTGGTGATATCATACTTCCAGGGCATATTTCGGCGCATGCCATACATCCAATACATTTATCTTCTGCCATAGTAAATATCTGCTCTTTATGTCTTTTCTTAGGAATTTCGCCTGCTACATATATGGCATTCCATGGGCATGTTTGGGCACATATTGAGCAATACATACATTTATTTTTATCCACAACTGCTCTGTCATTCTCAATATTTATGGCTTCTACGGGACATACTGGAACACATACTCCACACCCAACACAGGCATCAACTACGGCTATTGGGTCCTTTGGAATAATAATTTCTTTTTTAGGTTTATCAATAATTGTTGGAATTGATATGATTTCAATTGGGCATACTTCCACACACATTTCGCATAAAATACAATGTCCTTTTGAATATGGGAATATATTATCTACTTTTTTAATTTTTGTCGGACATGCAGTAGCACATGCTCCGCATTTTTTACATATTGAGGAGTTATATGATATCTTACCTGCCACCTCAGATAATGCCTTGGTTGGACATACTTTTACACATTGCATGCATAGATTACAACTATTAAATGGTGATATTTCTATGGCGTCAGTTGGACACACGGCTTTACATGCATCACATACTAAACATGCATCTTCTTGAATCTTAATTCCTTCCAATTTAACACACCGTTTGATTTTTTTAGAGATGAATTAATCCCTACGGACACACATTTATATTTATATATTATTTTTACTAATTTTTTTATTTTATTAATTTTAATTAATTTCGAACTGATTTAATTAATTTATTTTCTTCATATGTTTCCAATATAAGGCCACTACCACCAGAATCTCCTATAACATGTGTGGCACAAGATAAACAGGGGTCATAAGCTCTAATTACCATTTCCATATAATTTAAAATATTTGGTGTTGCATCTTCGGGTGTTTTTATATATTTTTCAGCTACTTTTTTTACTCCGATGTCCATTGCAGGATTATTCTGAGTTGTTGCCACAATTAAGTTTGTGTCGGTAATAACTCCTTTATCATCTGTTTTGAAGTGGTGGAATAATGTCCCCCTTGGTGCTTCAACACATCCGACACCTTCGCCAACTACATCTCCACTAGGTTCTGCCTTTATATCGGTATCAACGATTTTATCATTTTCTAATAATTTTTTCGTTAGTTCAGCACTTGAAAGCATTTCTATTAATCTTGCATAATTAAATAGCACCGGATAATGGCATGGTTCTCCATATTCTTCGATAAATTCTTTATAATATTTTTGTGCAAGGGGTGTTGCCATTCTGTCCGCTACATTGAGCCTTGATAGGGTATTTACCCTATAAACGCCTTCTTCTTCCCCGAGGTCTTTTAAGTATGGGAATTTTAAATAAGAATATGGTTTAACTCCTTCGGCAATATAGTTTAAATATTCTGATGGATTATATTCATAAGCTGTTTTTCCTTTTGAATCGCATACTCTAATTTTTCCATCATATAATTCATGTGTGCCATCATTTACCATTCCGGCATGATAGGATTCAAAGTATCCGATATCCAATAAATCATTATTTTTTATATTTTCAATTAATTTTTTTCCAATTTCGATCGATTTTTCAGATAACTCAACCGCCCTATCTGATAATTTTAATAATTCATCCCTTTTAGTTTCACTTAATGATATGGACTGCCCTCCAACAACTGCTGTGCAGGGGTGAATTGCTCTTCCACCGACGACTCTAACAATAGTTTGGCCTATTTTTCTTAATTCAATTGCTTCTTTAACAACTTCGGGATGTTCTTTTGCCATGCCCATTAAATTTCTTTTTAATATATCGTCCGTTGTAGGAAACATTAAATCAGGTGCCGCAAGAGCATAAAAATGAAGGGCATGACTATGAACTGTTGAACTTTGATGCATCAAATTTCTTAAAAGCATTGCGGTTTCTGGAATCTTTACTCCATATATTTCATCCACGGCTTTTGCACTTGCTAAATGGTGAGAAACTTGACATATACCGCAGATTCTCGGGGTCAATATTGGTGCATCTTCCACATATCTTCCTTCCATAAATTTTTCAAAACCTCTTACTTCCACCACATTAAAATGAACTGTATCCAAAGCTCCACTTTCGTCAAAAGACACAGTTATTTTGCCATGTCCTTCAACTCGTGTAACAGGCTCAACTGATAATTTTACCATTTTATGTCACCACATATTATTTATTTTATTTATTTTATAATTTTACCATTTATCTTTTTAATTTAATTGGAATTAAAGCACTAGGTAATGTAAATTTGTAAAAACATCCCATTTTATCGCTTATTGATTTGGGGAGTATTGTAGGGTCTGTTTCCTTATCATTGTCAATTCCAAAGTCAGAACATAATGCTGAAATCATTTTTGCACCTTGGTCTACAACAACATCCGTGGGCCCATAACATCCCGAACAAGGCACACCTACACCCGGACAGGTTGCGCCACAGCTGGACCTTGTAGCAGGCCCCATACATAAATACCCCTGTTCCAACAAACATTTTTCTGGTTCGGGAGCTCCCTTAACATTTCGTTTTAATGTATCAATTGAAACTCCTTCCTCACTTTTCTTTCTTGAACATAATTCGCACAAGTTTGTTGTTTCCAGTTCTGGTGTTTTTCCCTCCACCAATGCAATTAATATTTTTGCAATTAGTTCAGGTTCTGGCGGACATCCCGGAATAATATAATCCACATCAATTACATCAGGTAGAGGCCTAACTCTTGATGTTAATTCAGGGATTTCTTCATTAGGAATTATGCCTTTTTCATTTTCTGTTGAGGGTGTTGTTTTATATGCCTTGTCCAATATCTCTTCATTAGAATGTAGGTTCCCCAAACCTGGGACGCCCCCATATACTGCACAAGTTCCAAATGCTACAACAATTTTCGCCTTTTTTCTCATTTCTATTGCAATTTCTTCATTTTCTTTATTTCTAATCCCACCTTCAATTAAGGCAATATCTATATTGTCTGGAATCTCCTTAACATCCATTAAAACTGGACAACAGACGAGCTCAACCATGTCCAATACTTCTAAAAGTTTTTCATGTAAATCTAAAAAACTTATATGGCATCCAGAACAACATCCAAGCCATGTTGTTGCTAATTTTACCATTTTACCACCAATTATGACTATTTTTATTTTAGTTTATTATCTATTATTATTCGGTTTTCTAACAATTATTCTTTATTTAATTCATCTTTTAATTTTAAAGGGCCTAATGATTTTACGGTATTATATACTTCAGCCATGGTTTTTTGGAATTTTTCTCCTTCTGATGCTGAAATCCATTCAAATTTAAATCGGTCTGGTTCAATACCCAGTTCGGGAAGTAATTCTTCTAAAAATATCGCTCTTCTTCTCCATTTGTAATTTCCAGAATCATAATGACAATCTGCTAAATGGCAACCACCTACAAAAACACCATCAGCACCCTCATGAAATGCTTTTAAAATTAAAGAGGGTTCAATTCTTCCGGAACACATCACTCTAATTATTCTAATGCTTGGAGGGTATTGCATTCTACCTACTCCTGCGGTGTCTGCTCCACCGTATGTGCACCAGTTACAGCAAAACCCTATTATTTTTGGTTCCCAATCTGTCACTTAATCACCTATTAATATTATTGGTATGTATATTATATATTTTAATATATAATATAAATATTATATGTGATATATATAATATTATAGTTAAAATTAAATCATAACCTATATATACCACTTAAAACCAAATTGTGGGATATAATTTAAATGACAAAATTTCCTCAATTGAGTATATAGTTAATATTCAATAACTGTCTCTTATCCGTTCCAATTATTATGAATATATTTTCGTTTTTTAATAATATCGTAGTGATTTTAGCTTTTAATCATAATTTGGTTTAGTGAAAACGACCGAAGATTAACTATAATTCTAAAAAAAATAATATATATAAAAAATTAAAAATATTTTAGGAGCTCCCTAAAAATCAAGTATAAAAAAATAAATATATGTTCTATATCTGGCATCCCCTTACCATATTATTATAACATTTGTTTAACATTTAAAATTATTTTTTTAAGTATTTCTGTATCGCTTATTATTCCTTCAGGGGGGCTTACTACTTCTTTTAATCTCATGGGCATACAGTCCATTCTATAGCCTGTTCCTGCATGTTCTACTCCGCCGAATGCACAAGGTATTATTATATCACATACGGGGTCGGTGGGATTAATCACTGGATTTATATTTATCACTGGCATTTTTGCCATACTGGCCACGGCTTTGTTAGGGAATGAATGACCTGGGTCGGCACCACAAACAAGCATGGCATCAGCAGATTCACTTGTGAGCATATCTATTGTTGAACTTTCTCCTGGATTATATGTCGGATATCCTTTTGAGAAATCAACACAAAATGGATAACCTGTTTCATAAGCTGCCACAATGTTACAACCTGCAACATTATAGTGACCTCGCATAGGCACAAGAACTGATTTTATATGTTTATTTAAATCCGCAATTAATGTAATTGCATTATCAATATTCCTATGTTTGCCTCTGCTTTGAGTAAGTCCCATGCCAAAAAATACCACTGAAAATTGGTGTTTCCCAACAATATCAACTAATTCATATAATTGCTCTTTTGGAACTCCTGCAATTACATCTTGTTGTGGTTCTACTCCATTTAATATCATTTTCAAAGCACTAATTAGAATGTGGTCAGTACCTGGATATGGTTGTATATGAATATCTGCCATTTTCGCAGAGTCGGTTTTTCTCGGGTCCACTACAATCATAGTTCTGTCATGTATTCCTTTTTCCCTAAAAAACCCTCTTGCATGTATTGAATACCTGCTCATATGTCTTGGGTGGGCATGAACTGGATTACACCCCCAATAAAATACTAAATCCGCATAATTTTTAGCTTCATCCAATGAACATGTTGGGTATCCCCTATCTTGAACCGCTAAAAGTGAAGGTCCATGACAGACTGCCGCGGTATTGTCAAATACGCCCCCTACAAGTTCTGTTAATTCTATTCCTTTTTGCTGGGATTCACATAATGTAGCACTCCACCCGTATAATATGGGCCAGTTTGCCTCAACAAGAATTCTTGCAGATTCTTCAATTGCTGTATCCATATCAACTTTTTTTAATTCTCCATTTTCTTGCCTAATATGTGGGTCTAAATGCCTGCTACTTTTATGGGCTGAATGCATAAATTTTGCATGGCCAATTCTGCATAAATTTTTTGTTCCGGTTACGCCCCCATTTTCTACCATCACTTCTCCATCGTCACATAGGCACCCACAAAATGGACATACAACATCTTTAACTATCTCCATTTTTTCACCAATTTATATAGTTATAAACTTTAAGAGTTTTTACAGTGCGTTCGAAAAATATATTATATATGCCATGATTAATTGGGCAATATATAAAAAATCCCACAATATATGCATTGCAAGGAATTCTCGAACATACCATACTTTCGGACGGAAAAAATCCCAGATATTTGCTTTACAAATATATAATTATTTTTATGCCGGGCATAAGATTCATCTGAAAGAATTTAGCTTTTATAAATATGCCTGTTCCATCACTTCAAGGGAATTTTCTATTATTTCTTTATCTGTGGGTTCAATAGTTACTTTGGTCCCCTTAAAAGATGGCATTCCTGTACCTTCGGTTCTTGGATTAACTATTACATTTACCCAGGTTCCATATGCCACATATGCCATTCCTTCGAGGAGCTCCTCCTTAGCAGTCACTGCCTCCATAACTATTTCCCCATATTTGCTAGATAACAATACTTTGTCGTGGTCTTTCAACCCCAATTTAGCCATATCTGCTGGATTCATATCCAATTTTGTGCAGGCTTCTTTATATTTTTGCCCTTCTTTCCCTGATTCCATTCCCTCTCCCTGCCAGACGGAACGACCAGTTAATAAAAGAACTTCTAGTTTTTTCATAATACCACCATATGGCAGATAAATTATTTAAAAATGCTTATCATTTAATTTTAATTCATTGTGAATTAATATCACACTGAATATATATTAAAAAATACATAATATATAAAATTTTCTATTATCATTATTAAAATAATTAATACCAAGTTAATGATATGTATTCAATAAGTTTATTCTAATATGCCAAAAGAATATATTTATAGACTTTAGCGGACAACTGTTTATCCATGAGTAAGATTCTAAAAAAATAATATATAAAATTAATTTTCTAAAAAAATAAATTTATTTCCCTTTTAGCACTTTCTTCCGAATCTGAAGAATGTATTAAATTTGCCGGTGTGGTATATCCATAATCTCCCCTTATAGTTCCTGCTTCTGCTTCCAATGGATTGGTTTTTCCCACCATTTTTCTAACAGATTTTATAACTCCTTCTCCCTCTATTACCATTGCCACAATTCTTCCAGAACACATAAATGATACAATTTTATCAAAATAATCTCTTCCACGATGTTCCTCATAATGTTTTTCCGCGAGTTCCCGATTCATAGTAATCATTTTTAAATTTGTAATATTAAAGTTTTTATTCTCAAATCGTTGAATGATTTTACCTATTAGTTTTCTTTCGACTGAATCTGGTTTTAGTAATACCAATGTTTGTTCCATATTAACCCCTGTTAATATTTGATAATTTTCTTTAATTTTTTTTGAAATTGGTAGGTATTTTTCCATTTAATATTTGTATTTTATTTATCTAATATTATATACTTTTAGCATATACTTTATTATATAATTTTATTTTTATATTATATATGGGTATCAGTTTATCAAACATTTATATATTAAAAAAGTATATATTATGAATTAATATGGTAAAAAAATATGGAGTCGTGATAATATGATTACAATAATTATGGGTAGTGAAAGCGATTTAAAAATAGCAGAAAAGGGAGCTCCCCTATTAAAAGAATTTGGAATTCCATTTGAAGTGAGAGTGGCGTCAGCACATAGAACACCAGAATTAGTTGAAGAAATTATGAAAAATAGCCAGGCAAAAGTATTTATAGCAATTGCAGGACTTGCAGCACATCTCCCCGGAGTTGTAGCGGCTTTAACAACAAAACCAGTAATAGCTGTTCCAGTTGAAAGTAAATTGGATGGAATGGATGCTCTTTTAAGTTGCGTTCAAATGCCACCAGGAATACCAACAGCAACCGTTGGAATCGATAGAGGAGACAATGCAGCAATATTGGCAGCTGAAATAATTGCCATAAGTGATGAGGAAGTAAGTAAAAAATTAGTAGAATTTAGAGAAAAACAGAAAGAAAAAGTTATTAAATCAGACGAAAAAGTAAGAAATTTGTTTTAAAGAATATATTAATAATTGATATATACGAATATATTCAATTTATTTTTTAATAATCTAATAACTTTTTATAGGATATATTTTTTAAATATTAGTATGATGGATTATCAATTTTGTTTAATTTTATAATTGTAATTTATAATAATGTAATTTACGGTGTTTAATAATGACTCAAATGACAGATGCAAAAAACAATATAATTACAAAAGAAATGGAATTTGTAGCAAAAGAAGAAAATATTGCCGTAGAAAAAATAAGAAAATGGGTGGCAAAAGGATTCGTAGTAATCCCCAAAAATATACATAGAAACACAAAACCAGTTGGAATAGGGGACAATTTAAAAACTAAGGTAAATGTAAATCTCGGAACATCAACGGATTGTATAGATATAGATATGGAAATTAGAAAGGCCATCATCTCGGAAGAATACGGTGCCGATGCTATTATGGATTTAAGCACAGGCGGGGAGCTCCCAGAAATTAGAAAGCAAATATTAAAAAATACTACACTACCAGTAGGAACTGTGCCAATGTATGAAATAGGAATAGAATCAAAAAATAAATATGGTAGAGTAATTGATTTTGATGAGGATATTATATTTAACACAATAGAGAGACAGGCAAAAGAAGGAGTAGATTTTATGACTCTCCACTGTGGAATTACCAAACATACCATAGATACATTAAATAATGATGATAGAATTATGGGTGTTGTTAGTAGGGGAGGAGCATATATTACGGCATATATAATGCACCACCAAAAAGAAAATCCACTATATAGTCAATTTGATTACCTTCTTGAAATGTTAAAAGAGCATGATGTTACACTTAGTTTAGGGGACGGAATGAGACCGGGCTGTTTATGTGACCACACAGACAGACCACAAATCCAAGAACTTATAGTATTGGGAGAGTTAGTAGATAGATGTAGAGAAGCGGGAGTTCAAGTAATGGTAGAAGGTCCGGGACATGTGCCATTAAATAATGTGGAAACAAATATGAAGATTCAAAAAACCCTATGTAAAAATGCTCCATTTTATGTATTGGGGCCACTTCCAACAGATTTGGCAATGGGATATGACCATATAACTTCTGCAATTGGTGGAGCTCTTGCAGCATATAGTGGAGCTAACTTTTTATGTTATGTAACTCCTGCGGAGCATGTTAGACTAATGAATGAAGACGATGTAAGAGAAGGATTAATTGCATCAAAAATTGCCGCACAGGTTGCAGATGTTGCAAAAGGCAATAAACAGGCATGGGCAAAAGAAAAAGAAATGGCAATTGCTCGAAAAAATCACGATTGGGAAAAACAATTTGAGTTATCTATTGATAGCGATAAACCTAAAAAAATGAGAGAGGAGCTCCCGCCAAAAGAAGAAGATGCTTGTAGTGTATGTGGAGAATATTGTGCTCTTTTAATGGTGGAAGAAGCAGGAAAAAGATAAAAATAATTTTTTAAAATTTTTTTATCAAATATTCTCTTGCAAAACATTTATTATTTTTAACTTCAAATTTTTTTATATTTTTTTTTATATTATTTTCATTATCTTTATTTATATTTCCCATATAAAAATAGCCTTCCATCGTAGGGCATGGGTAAATATCCCCAAATTCATTAACAAATAACAAATCCCCAGTATTTAAAAAACAATATTTGCCTTTTGGTCTTTTTTGGAGATTTTTTATGTAAATGGGATAGTTTTTTAATTCTTTTAAAATTTTATTGAATTCTTCTTCATTTGGCATTAAATTTAAATGTTCTTTTTGCTTTGGCTTTAATAAATCAAAACTAATACTTTTAATCCCTAACGCAATTAAATATTGAATAAATTCAACCATATGGGGCAAATTTTTGTTTGTAATTACTGTTGTAATTCCAAAAGGAACGCTGTTATTTTTTAATAAATATATTCCTTTTAAAGTATCCAATGTGGATGGTCTCCCATTTTTATATGGTCTTAAAGTATCATTAATATCCATTCCATCGATACTAATACCTATTTTTATGTTTAACTCTTTAATTTTTTTAATTAATTCATTATTTAATAATGTTCCGTTTGTTTGAACTGCATAGGAAATATTTTTAGTTTTATATTCTTTTTTACAGTATGATATTACCTTTTCTATTAGCTCAAAATTTAAAAGTGGTTCGCCACCTGTAAATTGAATTTTTAGGAGCTCCGTTCCATCATTTAAAATATAATCTATTGAATTTTTTGCAGTCGTAAAATCCATGTTTTTATTTATCTTATGTCCCATATTATAACAATAAATACAATCTAAATTACATCTGTTGGTTATTTTTAATATTAAATATTTTTTCCTCATTTCTACACCAAATATGGTCAGTCCAGATTTCTGTATTATTATTATTATATTTTATTATGGCATATTATTTCTATTATGTATTATATAGGAGCTATATTTGTGTTAATTACTAAAATACAAAATATGGATTATGGATATATCATAATACCAATTATTATTAAAATATCAATTAACAAAGTAATCATGGCATTTATCATGACAATTTTAGTTCCAAATTTAGCTCCAAATAATGAAACATGTAATGGTAATGAATGTTTGGCATATTTAGAAGATAGCGTTATAACATTTCCAATTACAAGCCCAATCAAAACTTCCTTTGTCGTTAATATACTTTCTTTCAAAAATCCTCCTGCCATAATAATAGCACTTTGAACATTTACTGTTTCAGTTAATGCCACCAAGCCAACATTGGGATTTAATTCTAATTGGTCTGTTAATGGACTAATAAATATGGTTATCAAGTCAAAAAATCCAATTTTAGATAAATACATTACAAGAAACATTGTTATAAACATTATTGGAATTAATTTTTTTGAGAATTTTAAAGTGCTGTTAAATGATTTATTTATATTTTCTTTTTTATTTAATTTATCTGTTTTAGGTATGTCAAAATCCACATTTTGCGAAACCAACCTTAAATAAACCAATCCTATGATACTTTTTATAAATGCCACGCCCAGCCTAATCAAGATATAAAATACCCCAGTTAATCCAAGTATTGGTATTACAACAGGTACAAAAAAAGTAATTGTGTGAGACAATACCGATGGAAATGAATTTGCAAGGGAGCTCCCAATTATTTCCTTTTTAGTTAGTTTTTCATCTTTTAATCCTTCCGCTAAAATGGAATATCCCACAGTTGGACTAAAAAAACATATAGAAATAGAATATAATGAAAGAGGATTTATCTTTAAATTCTTCAACGGTTTCATTAATTCTAAAAATTTTTTCATTATGCCTGTGTTTATAATATAATTTAAAATAAACATTGATGATAATACAATTATGCCTATTTTTATTGTATATATCAGAGATATATTTAGGGAATTTAAAATAATTGATATATCAAATATTTTAGATGCGATAGAATTATCTATCAATATTACCACCTATCGCCAAATTATTTACTATTCCAACAATATCACCCACATTTAAATCGTCTATTTTATAATATTCGAAACCATATTTTTTAGCAAGATTTTCCCCAATTCCTATTTTTATAAATGATTTTGGTTCAGTATCCACCAATATAACGGTTATTTCATCTTCTGCGAACTTTTCGCAAATATCAAAAACTTCTTTTATATAATCGTCTTTCATAGCAACATTTGGCTTAAAATCACTTATAAATAGGGCTATTGGAATAATATTTGGATTTTTTCTTATCTCATTTTTAATTGCTTCATAAGAGTTAAAAAATGCCTTTGAAAGTGGTGTTTTCCCGCCCGTCGGTAAATTTCTTAGTAGTTTTTCTCCCAATTCAACCGATGAAGTAAATGGAAGAATAAGCTCAGCTTCTTCTTTTCTAAATGAAATCATTCCAATTTTATTTCTTTTTTGATATGCATCCATTAATAAAGATGAAATTGCCCCCTTAGAAACTTCCATTCTTTTCATTGCCCCCATGGAACCACTTGCATCTACGGCAAAAAGTATATTTGTTGAAATTTTCTTTTCTCTAACTTTCTCCCTTAAATCTTCCTTTTTAATATGTATTAATATATTTTTATTGTCGGATTTTTCTTTTCTATCCTTTTGATATAATGCACTGGCCCTAAAAGTAGCATCAAAAGCTATATCGGAGGTTTTTCCTCTTGGGATTTTGTATTTTATATATCTCCCCTTTTTGCTAATACTTTTTACCTGCCTTCCGCTTGAATATCTATTTATATTATCTTTCTTTTTTATTTTTATTATATTTGGATTTATATTTCCATTTGCATTAAATATCTGTTCTTGATTGCCTTTACTGTTTTTATTATCGTTATTATCGTTATTGTTGCTATCACTGTTTTTATTATCGTTATTTTGATTATTCGGTTCATTCTCGGGTTTTTCTTGTTCTTCTGTTTTTTCGTCTTTTTCGTTTTCCTCGCTTTCTTCATCACCATTATCCTGTTCTGTTTCATTATTATTTAGTTTTTTTTTAAATCATTCTCCTTATCATTTTGTTCTTTTTCATTTTCCTCATTTTCAAAATTATTTATCATTTCCTCTATTTTTTCATTATTTAATTGTGGAGGCTCAAAAGGCTTTCTTCTCATTCTATGGGGTAGTGCTAAATCACATGCCTCTTTAATATCCTCGATACTAACATAATCCTTGCTGTTAAATGAGGCTATGGTTTTTGCAGTCCTTGCCACAGTAATATCTGCCCTATTTGTAGGAATATTTAACTCAATACAAATTTTTGAAATTAATTCCAATAAATCATCACTAATATTTACACTGTCTAAATTTTTTCTCGCATTTTCTATTTTTTCCCTTAAATTAATATTTTCTTCTTCACTTTGTTTATAAACTTCCTCTGGATTTTTGTTAAATTCTTCAACCATTTTTATAACTTCAACCCTTTGTTTAACATCATCTAATCCCTCTACATCAACCATTAAACCAAATCTATCCAATATTTGAGGTCTTAATTCTCCCTCTTCTGGGTTCATTGTTCCAACCAGTATAAATTTAGATGGATGTTTGATATTTATTCCCTCTCTTTCAATAGTATTCCAACCCATGGCCGCCGCATCTAAAAGAATATCTATAATATGGTCATCTAATAAATTTATTTCGTCTATATACAGTATATTTCTATTGGCATCTGCCAATATTCCTGATTCCAGTGCCTTTACTCCTTCTTTAATGGCTTTTTCTATGTCAAGCGTTCCAATTACTCTATCCTCTGTGCTTCCTATTGGTAAATCTACAACTTTCATTTTTCTTTTAATTGTTTTTAGCATTCCATTTTTCCGTTTATCTTTACATATATCGCACATATCTCCATATGGATTACAGTTAAATGAACATCCTTTTACAATTTCAATTTCAGGTAGGAGCTCCGCCAATGCCCTAACTGCTGTGGATTTTGCTGTTCCCTTTTCTCCTCTAATCAATACTCCGCCTATTTTTGGATTAATAGCATTCAAAATTAGTGCCTTTTTCATTTTTTGCTGTCCTACTATTGCCGTAAATGGAAATACCATTGTCATAAAATTACCTCTTTTTAAATTATGTTTTCCATATATTAAATATAATTTTAATTATTTATTTTATTTTTTATTGCCTTTTATTATTTTTATAATTATGCATGATTTTTATAATTCATCATTATTAATCATTATAATAATGATAACATATATATAATATTAACTGTTATTTTTTAATAATGTTATAATAATTATATTAATATATTATGGTGATAGTATGAAAAATAATAAAAAAAGTATTATTAAATATAAAAAACAGGATATTAATATAACAATAATAATGTGGGCATCATATTGTTCCATAATAAATAACTCATACAATTTATTAAAAAAAGAACTTAAAGATAAATATGGTATAAATATTAATCTAAATCTTTACTCCACAAGAGATATATCTGACAGATTTGATGATTTTTCAAATGATGCTAAAAACTCCGATATTGTTTTTATGTATCGAACTTCCGCCGATGATTTTTACGATGATAACATTGAATTTAATTTTAAAAATTTAATAATAACAGGTCAAGACCCATCTTATTGGAATTCTAAATTATCTTCAAATGCCTACATATATACAACATATGGAGGTATTGAAAACTTTAAAAATTTAATATTATATTTAATATCAAATAGTAATTTGGGAGTAGATATTGAATATAATGAACCAAATAAACTGCCATTTCAAGGTATTTATTATAAAGAAAAAATTTATGAAGATTTAAACGATTATCTAAAAAATAATAAAAATATTGTTTCTAATAAAAATACTGTTGGCATTTTATTTTCAAGGCACTATCTTGTAAATGAAGATTTGGAAGTTATAGATGAGCTAATAAATAGACTAAACAAATATTTTAATATTATTCCAGTATTTACCTATGGGGCAAAAGATGAATATATAGGGGCATTGGGAAGTGGGCAGTGTATTTTAAATTATTTTTTTAAAGAAGATAAACCTATAATAGATGCAATGGTAAATTTATTGTCGTTTCCATTGGGTACAGTTAAGAATAAATCTACATTAAAGAAAATAACAGGAGTAAATATATTAAAAAAATTAAATATTCCTGTTTTCCACCCTATAATGAGTTATTATAAATCATACGATGAATGGAAGGAAAATATACAAGGATTATCTTCCGAAATTGGATGGAATGTGGCTTTACCTGAATTTGAAGGAGTAATTGAACCAATAATTATTGGGACAACAGAGAAAAATGGAAGTTTAGAAAAAAAGAAACCGATTGAAGATAGAATTGATAAAGTTGTCAATAGAATAAAAAAATGGATTGATTTAAAAAATGTGCAGAACAAGGATAAAAAAGTAATATTTGTATTACATAATGCTGCATGTGCTTCTGTTGAGGCAACAGTTGGAAGTGCTGCACATTTAGATACATTTCAAAGTATGATAAATATTATGAACAAAATGAAGGAAGAAGGATATTGTATTGAGAATATTCCAAAAGATGGAGATGAATTAGTTAAAATGATTTTAGATAAAAAGGCAATATCAGAATTTAGATGGACTACTGTAAATGAGATAATTTCCAAAGGGGGAGCTCTGCATTTAATGGACGAAATGGAATATATGGATTATTTTAACACACTTCCAAAAAAGGTTAAAAATAAAATATTGGATACTTGGGGAGATTTAAATGGAAAAGATATTCCTGCATCTATGGTTTATAAAGATGAGAACAATAAAAATAAAATTGTAATCACTGGTTTAAAATTTGGAAATATATATTTATGTGTTCAGCCAAAAAGGGGCTGTGCTGGTGCAAGATGCGATGGAAATGTATGTAAAATACTTCATGACCCAGAATGTCCTCCAACTCACCAATATATGGCCACATATAAGTATTTTAATGAGATTGGAGATGTAATTGTTCATGTGGGGACCCATGGAAGTTTAGAATTTTTGCCCGGGAAAAATATAGCACTATCTAATGAATGCTATCCAGATATATGTATAAATGATACACCTCATTTGTATATTTATAATTCGGACAATCCGCCAGAAGGAACCATTGCAAAAAGAAGGAGCTCCGCAACATTAATTAGTCATATGCAAACCGTTATGATTGATGCTTTTTATAGTGAATTGGAAACGCTGGATAATTATGTAAATGAATATTTAAAAGAGATGGATATTTCAAAAAGGCATCAATTAGAGCACTTAATTATCGAAGAGGTTAAAAAAACCAATTTATTAAAAATTAAGGAAATAATAGAAAGCATTGAAAATGATGCCAATAAATCATTGCACAATAATTTTAATGAAATATATTCTGATTTAAGGAATACTTTGGAAATGATAAAAACCTCTAAATGCAACGATGGAATGCATATTTTTGGGGAGCTCCCACAGGACGATAAAAGAATCGAATTTATAAACTCTATTTTGGAGTTTGACCATAGGAATAATAAAAATCTAAAAGAAAATATAGGCAAAATACTAAACAATGAAGATATTGAAGATAAATATATAGAAGATAAAGAACTAAAAGATAGAATAATTGACCTAAACAAAAGAATTGAAGATTCAAAAGAGATAGAAAGTCTGTTAAATGGATTTGATGCAAAATATATTGAGCCAGGACCATCTGGATTAATTACACGGGGAAGAGACGATATATTGCCAACTGGAAGGAATTTTTATTCATTGGACCCATACAAAGTTCCAACAAAATCAGCATATAGAATTGGAGTTTTACTTGCCGAACATATTATTGATAAATATTTAACTGAAAATAATTCTTATCCCGAAAATGTGGCAATATATTGGATGTGTTCCGATATTATGTGGGCTGATGGGGAAGGCATGGCTCAAATACTTCATTTAATGGGAACAAAACCAAAATGGAAGCATGGAAAGGTTGTTGGAGTTGAAATAATTCCATTAGAAGAGCTAAATAGACCAAGAATTGATATCACTATGAGAGTAAGTGGAATTTTAAGGGATAACTTTCCGAACTGCATGGACATTGTAGATGAGGCAATATCAAAGGTTGCAAAGCTTGACGAACCCAGTGAGATGAATTTTGTTAAAAAACATGTTATGGAAGGTTTAGATAATGGTTTATCATTTAGAGAGGCGACATATAGAATATTTTCTTCAAAACCCGGAACTTATGGAAATGGTGTTAAATATGCCATATATTCAAGTGCATGGGAAAATGAAGAGGATTTAAAAGATGCCTTTATGATGTGGAATTCTTATGCCTATGGAAAAGGCATATTTGGGGATAATGCAAAGAAATCATTTGAAAATATATTAAAAAGTGTTGATTTAACATTTAATAAAACTGTTAGCGATGAATATGATTTATTTGGGTGTTGCGGTTATTTTGGAACCCACGGAGGATTAACAAATGCTGCAAAGGTTATATCAAAGAAAGAGGTTAAATCATATTATGGAGATACAAGAAACCCCGATAAAGTAGGCATTAGAACTTTAAATGAAGAGATAGAAAGGGTTTCATTAACAAAATTATTAAATCCAAATTGGATTGAAGGCATGAAAAAACACGGATATAAAGGAGCGGGAGATATATCAAAAAGAGTTGGGCGAGTATTTGGTTGGAGTGCTACAACAAAAGAAGTTGATAATTGGATTTTTGAAGAAATATATAATACATTTGTAAAAAATGAAGAAAATAAAGAGTTTTTTAGAGAAAATAATCCATATGCAATGGAGGAAATTGGAAGAAGATTGTTAGAGGCATATCAAAGAGGACTTTGGAAAACTGATGAAAATAACATTGATGATTTGAAAATGATATATATGGAAATTGAAGGAGATATTGAAGACACCTATGGAGATATTGATATTGGAGAATTTCAAGGTGGCAGCATAGATATTGACATGAGTTGGAAGAAAAAATTAAAAGAAAAATATTAAAATATTAAAATTTGGAGTAAAGAACATGGATTTTTTAAACATATATACTGTATCTATTTTATCCATATCATTTGGATATATTTTGGCGGAGCTCCTAAATCAAACAAATTTAATAAAACTTATCGGAAAAAAGACATCAAAAATTTCAAAAATAGGAATACATCCTTCATTATCTACTGTACCAGCACTATATTTAGTTAGTCCAAGATTAGCACATAGTATGGCAAGTTCTTTATTAAAAAACAGCGATATTAAAGAATTTGATTTATTTATCGCAGTTTTAGCCTCAAATTTTCCACTTAGATTAATGTATGTATATAAATATTATTTACCTGTGCTTGTTCCTCTTTTGGGGATTGTTGCACTGTATTTTATTGGTTTAAGAATTATATTTGACATCTTTTTATTATTTATTGTAATGATTATCGGTAGAAAAAATTATGCCAATATCAATTACAACAATATTGGTGGAGGTAGTATTAACACCAATAATATGCCCAATGGCAACAATAATAATAACATAAATATTATTTTTTCAAAACAAATTATAAAAGATGCAGTATTTAAAGGTTTAAAGTCTTCCTTAAATTTTGCAAAGACATTTACTCCTGTATTTTTAATTGTTGTTTTTCTGATAAAATTTGGAATTATGGATAAATTATCTATTTTAATGACTCCTATTTTAAATCATTTAGGTTTAGATTCTATGGGAATAACCTATATTACAACTGCAATATTGACTCCAAGAGTTGCCTATGGAATGGCAAATGTTATGCTTAATTATAATTACCCCATAATGACAGTTTTAGGCTGCATGTTTATAGGAAATGGATTATTTGTTTTAGTTTATGAATGGTGGTCAAGACTTTTGCCATATTATTATGGATTATATCCCAAAAAAACAGCTTTAAAATTAATTTTTATTCAGGCATTTATGCCTGCATTATATAATTTATTGCTGGGAATTTTGTTGTTAAAATTTTAAAATGTTGGGCACGGAGCTCCGAGATTTGAAATTGTAAAAATTGAGAAGCAAGTTTTAGATTCACGGAAATAAAAAATAAAATAATATATAAAAATATATAATAATAAATAAATTTATTATTGTATTTTATTGTGGTATTTCAAATCATCATCTCCACCAAATAATTCTGGGTGAAGCATTTTAGCATAATCCATCATATATCCTGCTGGGTCTATGGCTTCATATACATAATATTTTGGTTTTGTTATATAGAATCTTCCATTTTGAAGTGACTTAAATTTATCAAAATTAGCTGTGCTGTAATTACCAAATAATTCTTCTTTTGTAGTTATCTCATTACTGTAATAATGTCTCATTATACAAACATCTGAATCCATGGCTCTTTCATAAAATGTTTCTTTATCAAGATACTGGAAAGATGTTCCGGGAATATCGTTAAATACATATTCTCCTTTGAAGTTATTTGCCATTTTATTGTAGTAATGTGCCGAACCATAAACTCCCGGTGCATCTTTATATTTTGACCAGCTAAATAAAGTAACTGATGGGTAATCATTTTCAGCATATACTTTTCTCAGTATGTCATTTCTAGCTTTCCATGCATCTTGGAAATAATTTTCTGTTTTATTATATTTGTCTTCTCCCCAGAATGCAGCGGAAAATTTTATCCATTCTATTCTTCCCATATATGTTGGTTCATCATAGGTGTAAAATCTTGAAACTGTCAAACCATTTTTTACCAACTGTTCTTCCATTGTATCGTGCGAAGACCAATCCCCTAAAAATACAATATCGGGAGATATATTTAGCACAGTTTCATAATTGATACTACTAGATTTTCCAATATCTGCAATTTTTCCTTCATTATATCTGGTTGTAAGTTCAGGCGAATAACCTATAACATAACCAGTAGTTCCTTTTATTGAGTCATAACATGAAGCATCTTTTAATATATCTGCTGTTGAAACAGTCGGACAATAAAATATTGTAGCAATTTTTCCCACCGGAGCATTTATTACCTTTGCGTCGGGAATATTTGGATTTGTTCCGCCATCTTCCAATAATACAAATTTATTATCTTCTGAATCAATAACCACACAGTAACCATTATCCCAGTGAGGTTCTAATTTAAAATGTTCTGCAAATACTATAGGTTCTCTCATTTGGTCATAATGTTTGAATAGATATACAACATCTATAATATTTATTGAATTATCACAGTTAATGTCTCCAACCTCATAATCAAGGTTTCTATTTTTGAATAGATATACAACATCTATAATATTTATTGAACCATCTTCATTCACATCCCCAAACTTCTCGCCGACAATTGAAGGCATTAGAATTAGGGATAATATAGATAATAATATTAATTTCTTCATATATATCACCCATTAGTAAGTTAGTAATAATAATTTATTGAATATAATTATTACTAAATAGGTATAATATATACATCATATATAAAAATTACGATTAATATAATAAATAATATGATAAACTTCTTTTGAAAATATTTATATATATGTTGATAAATATTTCAAAACATAAAAAACACATGATACATTCAAAGTCTGTTCCCTAATTTTAATAATTCAAAATTTTCTTTTAGAAATTTTGCAGTATCGGAGCTCCAAGGTATAGCCAATCTTCGAACTGTTTAACACGGAGGACATAAAGATAAGACTGTTATGCGTAATACCTAAATTAAACCCATAATTATTTAATTATTAATTATTAATTATTTTGGACTAATATGGGACAGTTTTTGAAAATTGACTATAATTGGATATAACTTCATAAATACATTACAATAAAATATAATTTATAGGCGGTATAATGTTAAAAACAGAAAATTTATCAGTAGGATATGGAAATAATATCATTGTTAAAAATATAAATTTGGACATGAAAGAAGGGGAAATTTTATGTATAATAGGTCCCAATGGTGCTGGGAAATCCACACTTTTAAAAACAATAGCAACCTATTTAAAACCAAAAAATGGTGCCGTATATTTAGACGGAAAGAAAATCCATGAACTAACTCCCTCGCAACTTGCAAAAGAAATGGCAATAGTGCTAACTGAAAGAGTAAATCCCGGAAATATGACAGGATTTGATATTATTGCTATTGGGAGACATCCCTATACGGATTTATTTGGTAGATTATCGAAAGAGGATAAAGATATTGTTGTTGATTCTGCAAAATCCGTAAATGCCGAATATTTATTGCATAAAAATTTTTTTGAAATGAGTGATGGAGAAAGACAGAAAATAATGATAGCTCGGGCACTTGCACAAGAACCTGAAATTTTAATTCTTGACGAACCTACAAGCTACTTAGACGCAAAACATAAAATTGAATTAACCCTGCTGTTAAGGGAGCTCTCCTCACAAAATAACCTTGCCATAATTGTAACCCTGCACGATATAGAACTTGCTTTAAGAATTGCCGATAAAATGGCACTTATAAAAAACCATGAAATTTTAGCTTTTGGCTACCCTGAAAATGTTATGAGTAGGGAAGTAGTAAATAATCTTTATGATTTAGATAATGCAAATTATGGTGAATATATAGGATATTTTGAATTAAAAAATAAAATAAAAATAAAAAATAAAAAAGTGTTTATAGTATGTGGTGGTGGAACGGGAGCTCCCGTTTTAAGATATTTGGTAAAAAATGGATATGAGCCTGTTGTAGGAGTATTACATAAAAATGATGCCGATTATTTTATTGCCGAAAATATGGGCATAGATATAATTGCTGAAGAGGCATATGACCCAATATCTTATGAAAAATTTGAGAAGGCAAAAAAAGAAATAGACCATGCCGATGCCGTGGTTTATACTAAATTTCCATCTGGTAAAACCAACATATTAAATAATGAATTGGTAGAATATGCAAAAAATAAATATATGAAATCTATTTTTTATGAATCTGATATTTCTGTATTAAAAGATATTTAATTATATTATTATATTTTGGGAGCTCCGCGGAGCTCCCAAATATTTATATTCTTATTTTTTTTTCTCCCCTATATACCATATATATTACCAACAAACCGCCCAAAATATCTAAAACAGAACCTATGGGGAGTGGTGAAGCTGGTCGAGATATTTCATAAATATAATATATTGGAACAAAATATTTCAATGAAATTATATGGCATAACAGCATCAAAACCACCCCCAACAACATTGTTGTTGGCATTAACCATCTATGGTCAGAAGTTTTTATGAGTGGTCTTGCCAAGTAAGGACTGGCTATACCTACAAAGGCTATTAATCCAACATATGGGATTATTGCCCCTACTATAAACGAAGTTGTTAATAGTATCAATATCCTAGTTTTTTTTACATTTAATCCAAAACTTTTAGCATATTTCTCTCCAAATAGTAGGGCATTTAATGGTTTTATTAAAAATATTGATAACAATATAAATATTATTGTGCATATTAGCATATTGGTTATATCGGGGATATGGATTTTAGTTATCGTTCCCACCATAAACTCCCAATACTCTTGAACTTGAATATTTTGAGCATTTGCTATTAAATAAGACCTTATCCCTCCAAACAGATAACTTAATAGAAGGGCAACAATTATTACTCCATTGGATTCTTTAACTCTTAAAGCAATTATTATAAGCATAGTCATTGAAAGTAATCCGCCACACCATCCCGCTATTAATATTTTATCTGTTCCAAAAGTATCTAATAAAGAGGACACACTGTTTATAAATATAACTAGTGCAACTATTAATAAAACACCCGAGGATATTCCTGTAGTATATGGTGAGGCTAAAAGGTTTCTAAACAGAGTTTGAAGCATTAACCCAGCACCAGACAAAGTTAATCCTATAAGAATTGCTCCCAATATCGGAGGAAGACGAACTTCTTTTAGCATAAAATCTTTAAATTCATCGCCTGTTGATTGTAGCATTACAAAATTTGTTACATCTTCACAACATATTGTTTTTGCATTTCCTCCATAATATATGCCAACTATTGGAAGAACAGCAGATAAAAAAACCAATAGCAATATAACTAAATATCTATAACTTTTTTTGTGCTTATTTCCGTTTTTCATTATATCCCCATCTTTTTAATTTTTAAATAAATTACAATGGCTATGGGAGCTCCGATTAAAGATAATGGACATAGCAACGGTAAATTATTTGATGTTGTGGGAATTATTACGCCAGGTCTTGTAATAATATCTGCAACTATTAAAAATATTCCTCCTAACAACGCTGTTATTGGCATCACATACAGATGTTTTGAGGTTTTACAAATCATTCTTGCAATAATTGGACAGGTAAGTCCAACAAAGGCAATAGGTCCCGTAAATGCTACAATGGTGGCTGTTAGAATACAGGACAATATTATTAACCAAGTTCTCAAATTTTTTATATTTACTCCCACACTTATAGCATAATTTTCGCCCAATAAATTTGCATCAAGTTTTTTTGATAAAAATACATAACAAATAATTGAAACTGGAATAACTACAATAGCCATCAATATAATTTGCTCCCAAGTTAAATTATTTACCGACCCCATACCCCACAATAAAAACCCAGAAAGTTGGTCTTCTTCTTCTCCAATATATTCGCCTAAATATATTATGGCTGTTGTTAATCCCGAGGCTATTGCCCCAATCATAAGACCACAAATCAACAGCGTAGATGTTTGTTTGACAATTCTTGCTATATTTATTACTACAAACATTGTGATAAATGAGCCCAAATATGCCGATAAAATAAATCCGTAAATTGAATGGGGAAACCCATGTTTAACCAACACCGATGTAAATATATACAATACTACCCCCAATGAAGCACCACTTGCAATTCCCATTAAATATGGGTCAGCCAAAGGATTTCTAAAATAACCTTGCATTAATATACCAGCTAAGGCAATCCCGACACCTGCCACAACTGCTCCGAGGGTTCTTGGCATTCGTAAATTTGTTATAATTTTATCTTTAATGGTGTTTCCTGTTGTTCCATCATACAGGTAATTTATTATTTCGCTGTTTTTTATATCGACCGTTCCCAATGCCATGCTGTATATGGATGTAGCAATAAGTAATGTTGTTAGAACACCAATCAAAACAGAAAATCTTTTAAAATGCAATTTTTCACCTGCTTTTTAACGGCATGATTTATTTTTAAATTTTTTTATATTATTTATAATATTATTTGTTAATTCATTAGAAAATAGCACCAATATGTTTCGCAACAACTAAACCAGCTATAAAGCCTACAATAGATATTAGGCAATAATAAATAATATCAGACTTTTCCACATAATCTAAATCGATGGTTTTATTAATTACAATAGTTTTTGGTACTTTCTGCCTGTTTATATTTACAATTACTTTTGAACTATTTATTGAGATATTTTTAGTATATTTTATTACATCTATTTTTTCGGACGAGACAATTTTAACTTTTTTGTCAAAGCTCCAAGTATAATATGATAATTCTGCATTATCCATTTTTTTATTAAGGGGATAATATGCAAGATTCCACTTTATGGTTGAAGTTTTAGATAGATTTATTGGAATAATCATATTTTTTGTTTCATTGGGATTTAATTCAAAATTATATTGATTTCTCGGAGCTCCGATATCTGCATACTCTACAAAATCAACATAGGCATTAACTTGATATGGTAGTGGATTACTTATGTTTAATTTTAAAAAGACCGTTTTATTTTCTCCATCTTTTCCTATTATTTCACTCTCTGAAAGGGAGTAATTTAATGGATTATATTTGTTAATTGGTATTATAATTTTAACTTCATCAGATGCATTTAATGTATCTTTTACTGTTAATTTTACCGAATAATCTGTATAATTTGAATATGTATGTATTGGATTTTGATTCGTGGAATAGTCACCATCTCCAAAATCCCACTCATAATTTAATTCACTATCGTCTGCATCATAGCATAGGGCATAAAAATTTACAACCTTGTTATTGTGCATAGACATTATGATTTTTGCAGATGGTGGCATATTTGCCCCTCTCTCTATGACATTTACAGTTAAATTTTTTGTAGGGAGCTCTATTTTTGTATAATTTGAATAAATTGATAAATTTCCAACAAATAATTTTGAAGTGGTATTAATATTGGTTTTTGGAGATATTTTAAATTTTAAAATACTATATGTCCCATTTGTTCCATTATTTAATGAGATATTAAAATATAGATAATCCCCATTTAATGTAATATTTGAATTATTTACTTTATCATATATTGTAGAGTATTTTGAAATCTCGTATTCATTTACTTCAAATAATGAATTATTTATATACAAATAGCCTGAAAAATTTGTTAAATTTTCATTAATATTGTAGGTTTTTAATTTAATTTCTTTTGAATATCCTAATGATAGGTTTGTGTTTTCATTGTATCCATCATCTACATAGAATATTAGCCCAACAAAATTTGATATATTTTCTTGTGTTTCTTTTGTTTGCACTGTAATATTTTTAATTTCCTTTCCATTTACCATTAAATCCATTGAGATATTGTATTTGCTGTTATTGACAATTATAGGTATTTTTAAAAAATCAAACATGGTATTATTTTCATATTTGCTATTTGGCACAACATAAAATGACATTTGATTATTTGATAAATTATATACTCTAAATTCATCACATAATATTCCTGTTGGATAGGGATTATTTTCAATTGAAACATTGTTAAAATAGATATTTCCAGATATATTTTTAATTGGAATTTTGGCACCATTTAATGATAAAACTGCATCAATATTTTTATTTAATTCAAAATCATTTATCGTAATTATGCCCACGGTTTGATTTAGTGGATTTATTGTAATGTTTGAATTAATTATCGTAATATTATTATATCCAACTCCATTTATATTGGATACAGCTGTTTTAGATGATAGGGATATTGTTGCTGGAGGACTGGTTGCCTCATTTAGTGTCTTAAATGATAACGATGCTATTGTAATATTTCCAGATGGTTCGTTGGAGAACCATGCTATCTTAATAGATCCTGTTGATAAATCTGCCTCTTTTAGATCTGCATTATTTGAAATATCACTTAATTTTATGTCTGTTAAATTCAGTAAATTTGAATCATAAGATAAGGTAGTTTCAAATCCACTACATTTTGTATCATTTGGAATATTTTTTACAAATAAATCTAAATTAATTGTATCTCCAACTATTGTATTTGTATTGTTAGGAGTTAATTCCACAGTTATATTTTCTGCATAATTAACCCCCACAACCAAAAAAGATAATAAAAATAATTTTAAAAATAGAGATAATTTCTTCATATTATTCACCATTATATTTTAGATGTAAGGCGAAATGCCACCCCACTAACTAAACTAACTAAAAATATCGCTGTTAGAAAAGTATAATCTTTATGCACTTTATTATTTACACTCAAAACCACACTTACATTGGGATCTATTTCTGAAATATTTACCTCTTTAACTAAAACCGTAGGTTCTGAATTGTTTGGATATATATTTATTTCATTTATTATTTTGGGAGCTCCACCTGTGTATGAACTTACTTCACCACTGGTATCTTCGCTAAGTTTTTTAGATATATTTTCGCTACCAATTCCATTTATTGTTATTTCGCAACTTTTGAATATTGTATTTGGATAATAAGAATAATATGCCCCTCTTTTTTCGGAATATATACTTATTTTATCTCCATTGTATCCTCCACCATATTCGGAAACTAGGGCAGTATCTTTATCTTCTTCTTTATTTGTGCTAAAATTTAATGTTATTTTTCCTTCCTTTTTTGGATTAAATAATACAGTTCCAATAATTAATTTATCATCATATTTTGGTTCATTAAACATAATATTTAAGGAAAATTTTCCATTTTCAAAATTATAGCTTTTAATTTGCTCATCTTTATAATCATCACTCCAATTAAATCCAATGGGCCCTATATTTTCCTCGGGATATTCAAAATATAATTGCATACCACTAATTCCACCATCTAAATTATTTTTACTAATGGATTCAGATGTTTCTATGCTATCTTTGGGAGGAATATTTTCAACGGATATATTTAATTTTATTATTTCCCCAGAGGTTTCCATATTTTCGGGCTCAAATTTTAAGATTAAATCTCCCTGTGCATAAGATGGAGACAATATCACAAAAGTAAAAAACAAAACAAATAAAGTGATAAATGTAGGTAATCTCATTTATTCACCCAATCCAAGTAATTTTTTGAAAAATGAAATAATTTTTGAAAATATTCCTTCGTTGGCGTTATTTTCACTATTATCATTAATATTATCAATAACATTTAATTTTAAATTAATATTATTCATTTTTATTTCATTGGCATCTTTATCGGCGGCTTTTGGTGTTATATGTATTGTGGTATTGCTACTGTCTTTTAATACTTTAACTTTAATTGTAGCAAGATAAAAATCCGATTGCATTGGCTCATTTATTAACATAAATGAAATTATGCCATTTCTATCCGAAAAATCATTTTTATAATAGTTACTAGCTTTTTTCCTAATGTCATCATTTTCCAAAACATTTATAATTTTTAAATTATCTGGCACATTAACTTGGCATTCAAAACCAGATAATGATTCATTATTTTTAATTGTTATAACAATGTCAAATGTATCTCCAACATTAACTTCTGATGGGCAGTTTACCTCAACATTTGATGCAAAAGCAGACGATGCCCCCATAAAAACTATTATTATTGCCATTATTGGGAAAATATATTTCATAGAATCACCATAATACTAATTATAAAGATATTTTTAATTAATATAAATAAAACCATAACTTATATATATTATATTCACTTCATGTTATTCAAGTAATCTACATTATAATTAACTTAAAGTTAAATATCATACCATATAAAGTTTTTGGGTGAATACTTATGTCGAAAAATATAAATATAACATCATTAGTATTACTAAGTATGGTATCCTTCATACTATGCATAGTTCCAGTATATGCTGATGGAGATTATAACCATAGATTAGGAGATGTAAATGCAGATGGTTCAATAAATATTATAGATGTTGTATATTTATTCAAAAATAGAAATCTCGATTATGAAGATGGAGATATAAATGCAGATAATTCAATAAATATTATAGATGTTGTATATTTATTCAAACATTATGACCAAATGAGAGAACCAATAAAATATGCAGAAAATATTAAATTAAAATATTATAATGAAAATGGAAATGAAGTAAATCCATACAATGGAGAATCATGGAGTTATAAAATATTTGAAGATGCAACGGGACAGAAATTTCTTTTGAAAAATGAATCCCAGCCAGTTCCAACATGGGCTGATGGAAAATATGATAAAATATTAACCGTTCCATTAACAAGCGTAGTTACAATGAGTTCCACACATATAGCATTAATGGAGCCATTAAATGACGATGGTTCGGTTATTGGTTCAGTTAAGGGTGTTATGTGGGGCGGAAGCTACACTTGGTATTTCGATAATATTAAACAGGGACTTGATAATGGCTCAATACAAGATGTGGGTTCAAGTTATTCTCCAAATTGGGAAAATATCACAGCATTAAATCCGCAGGCTGTAATTGTATATCCA
This sequence comes from Methanococcus aeolicus Nankai-3, assembly GCF_000017185.1. Classification (NCBI taxonomy): domain Archaea; kingdom Methanobacteriati; phylum Methanobacteriota; class Methanococci; order Methanococcales; family Methanococcaceae; genus Methanococcus; species Methanococcus aeolicus. Next base: position 130,760 of record NC_009635.1, read on the forward strand.
GGATATAGTGGAGATGCAATAATTGAAAAATGTAAAAGTTTAAATATAACATATATTGCAAATTCAGAATATTTGGAAGGCTCATACCTTGCAAGATGTGAATGGGTTAAATCATTCGCCGCATTTTACAATAAAGAGGAAGAAGCAAAAAAATATTTTACAAAAATAGATAAAAGAGCTTTAAATGTGAATAGAAAAACCTATAACAGTGATTATACGGTTTTAGTAGCATGGGGTAAAAATTACCCAAGTTATGGGGGAACATATGTTCCAAAAGCACAGGCATATGTTACCAAAGGTATAATTGATAATTGTCATGCCGATTACATATTTAAAGACATTCCCGGAACGGGAAGTTCAAAAATAGATTATGAAACATTTGCAGAACGGGCAAAAAATGCTGATATATGGGTTGTGCCATCAAATACAAATTGGCTGTCAAGCTTCAAAACTGACCATCCCGGATACACCACATTTGAATCTACTAAAAATAACAGGGTATTCTGTATAAGTGAAGATTATTACCAATTAGGACTTATGAATACCGATGAATTATTAATGGATTTGGGAACAATTATACACCCAGAAGCATTCAAAGGAAGAACTACCCATTATTTCCTTAGTTATAATACAGATACAGGAGATGCTACTCCTTACACTGCAAATTAAAAATTAACCTTACATACTCTTTGTATAATATATATGTAGATTACTTGAAAATAAAACCTTATTATATATTATTAATTTTTTTATTTTTACTTATTTTAGGTGGTATATTATGAAGTGGAAATTATTTGCACTTTCGATTTTGATGATTTCTTTAATCGGAGGATGCTGTGCAGAAAATGTATCTGTGGAATTAACCCCCAGCAATGTAAATGCAATAGTTGGAGATACGATTAGTTTGGATTTAGTTGTAAAAAATATTCCAAATGATACAAAATGTAGTGGATTTGACACTACCTTATCTTATGATTCAAATTTACTGAATTTAACAGACATAAAATTAAGTGATATTTCAAATAATGCAAATCTTAAAAGGGCGAATTTATCAACGGGATTTATTAGCTTATCTTGGAGCTCCGACGAACCATCTGGAAATATTACAATAGCATCGTTATCATTTAAAGCACTAAATGAGGCAACCAGCCCAACAACAATATCATTAACTCAGACGATTGTATCGGACATAGAACCAAAGGGATATAAAATTACATTAAATAACTCAAACATAATTATAACAAAACCAAAAGCAGATTTAATAATTGACAATATACAAATAGATAATTTAAAATCATATCAAACCAATACAATACCAATAAAAATTAAAAATATTGGCGAAATAAATGCCTCAGATAATTTTACAGTTAAATTATATATTGATTCCCAAGAACTCAGTGCAAAAACTATCAATGGATTGAATGTGGGAGAAACAAAAACAATAGAATATAACTATATTCCATTAACAAATAAAAATTATACAATTGTTGCAGTGGTTGATTTAAACAATGAAATAGACGAATCAAATGAATCCAATAATCAACACACAAAAACAGTTGAAGCTATTGAACAGCCTATCTCATTAAACTTAATTCCTTCAACAAACCTAACAAAAACGGGGGAGACGATTACAGTAGATATAAAATTAAGCGATATAATCAACAACAGACCCGCAAAAGGAATGGACGGAATATTAACATATGATTCAAAAATATTGGATTGCACAAATTTTACATTTTTAATAAATGCATCAAATGATTATACAAATATTACATATGATAATGGAAAAGTTGTATTCTCAATAATGGACGGAACTATAAACACTTCAACAACCATAGCAAAGGCAACCTTTAAAGCGTTAGATGTTGGAAACTCAGAGATTAAATTGGAGGGGGTTGTTGTATCCGATATAAACGGATATAAATTTAACAGCGTAGTAATTAATCCAAAAACTGTTGTGGTTCAAGGACCAAATATAAAAATAACAGACATATCCATGGAATCATTATATTATAAAACTCCCGCTACAATAAATATATCCATAACAAACAATGGACATCAAGACATAACAACTAATTCAACTAATTCATTTGATGTGGAATTATTCGCAGATTCAACTTCACTGGGAACAAAAACAGTTGATTCATTAAAGGTTGGAGAAACAAAAATAATAACGATTAATTGGACGCCTGCCAACATAAAATCATATACCTTTGTAGCCACAGCAGATAGTTTAAATAAGGTTAAAGAGGAAAATGAAAGCGATAATAAATATGTGGTTAAGGGAGAAGTTAAAAAAATACCTATGTTTATTGAAATAGAAAAAACTTCTGAAAATAATGGGGTAATTAATGCCACTGTTAAAGTAAGCGGAGCTCCCAAACTTAGACCATGTGCAGGATATGACATAACAATATCACTTAAAAACTTAAATGTATTAAATATAAATGCCATTGGAATATCCAACTGGACAGTTAATAACAATACAGTATTTATTACAGGATATAATTTTACAAAATATGGAAATTTCGAACTTATGAATTTAACATTTAATTCAACAAATACCACATATTCGGCAATAATTGAAAAAATAACATTATCCGATGAAAACGGATATGGATTTAAGAAAATAAATAGAATAAATAATATAATTGACCTTGAATATCTTGGTAAATTTATTGTATTGGATAATACTACCAAAGACGCCATTGCTGAAAGTCAAGTTAGGATTGGTGGAGATTTCAATTTAACCAATATTTCATTTAAAAATGGCGATAAATTATTAATTCCATCAACTACAACTAATACAGTAAATATGACAGAAAATATAACTAAAAAAATGGATGAAATAACAGAAAAGGCAAAAACCATAAAAGAAGCCAAAGATTTAGAAAATATTTTGTCAGGCATAAAGCCAATATTAAATGAAGGATTTAATGTATCAAATATAACATTGAATACCACAACAAAAGGCAACATAGTAAATACAATGGTTAAATTTACAGCAACAAACACCACCGGCAAAGGATTTACAATAATGAGAATTCCAATCGGAGATATGAATATTGATAAAATAACGGTGAATACAGGAACCGAAAATATTACTTTGGTAAAAGATGATATTGCCAATAAAGTAGGGTGGTATAGTATTCCAGTTAATGGAGTATTGGAAATAACATTAATTAAAGACCCAGAAGTAAATATTATGTTATCTGCGGAGCTCCCAGTAGCACCAGTTAGCACATCAAGAAGTGGGAGCTCCCACCACACAATAACAGAAACTTATCCCGATATAGCAAAGGACATCAAATCAGAGAAAATAAAAGAAATAGTTCATAATGCAAAGTTAATAATCGGTTCAGAAATAGATAACAACTTATCAGCAAAATGTCTTAAAAATACAACAGAGTTAATAAACAAATCATTAGAAATAACCGAAGATACAATATTAGTCGGAGGTCCAGTAGCAAACCCATTAGCTAAAAAATACCTATGGACATTCAAAGTAAAAATAACCAACGACAACCCAGGAGCAAATAAAGGAGTAATCCAAAAACAAATAATAAACGGACATACAGTAATTTTATTAGCTGGTTCAGATAGATATGGAACAAAAGCAGCAGTAGAATACTTGAAAACACTTGACGATATTCCAAACGAACCAATATTTGTAGAATGGAAAGACGGCAAAGCTGTTAAAATAGAATAATAAAAAATAAAATTAAAATACATAATAAAATAAATATTTTTCTTTTTTTATCCTAAGCAAAGCGAAGGATATAGAAAATCCTTGTGATTTTCTTTATTTTTTTTATATAATTTAAAAAAAATGGGAGCTCCCATTTATTTATAAATCTTCCTCAATCATGCCTTCAATATCTAAATATTTTTTTCTTAATTTTTCCTTAGTTTCTTCATCGGTATTCCATTTTTCCCTTTCTATTGCCTCCAACAATCTTTCGGCAATATTCATTAAAGCATAAGGATTATTTTCTTTAAAAAATTGCTCCATCTCTTTATCGAATACATATTTTTCAGCAATTTTTTCATACATCCAATCATCAATTATATTTGAAGTACAATCCCATGCAAACGCATGGTCAATATATTTTGAAAAGTCCCCCGCACCTTTGTAGCCGTGATTTTTCATACCTTCAATCCATTTTGGATTCATTATTTTGGTTCTAAATATCTCTTTTCCCTCCTCTTTTAAATGTTTTGTTTTTATTTTATTTGGATTTGAGCTATCTCCAATATATGATTTAGGTTGTTTTCCAGAATAATGAGTTATCGCCGAAACAAGTCCGCCGTGATAACTGTTAAAGTCATCACCCTCAAAAATATCCCATTCTTGCGAATCTTCATTTTTTACGGTTAATTGCACTTTTGAAAGTCTATTGACAAATTCTTTTTTAGCATCGACACCATAAACATCTTTACCATACGCATAACCTCCCCACTCAACAAATACCTTTGCCAAATCCTCAATAGATTCCCAATTTTTTTCGGTTATCAAATCTCCAACACCTGCACCATAAGTTCCCGGTTTATCGCTGAATATTCTGTATAAACTTGTTTCTCTTGCAATTTTTTCATCGATGCCGTTTTTTAATTTTTCTTCTACCTCTATTTTATAGTGCTTTTTAATGTAGTTCATTTCATCTGGTTCATCAAGGTTGGCAACGGTTTTTATTGCTTCGTCAATTAAATCCACAACTTGCGGGAATGTGTCCCTAAATAAACCGCTAATTCTTAAAGTCAAATCAATTCTTGGTCTTTTTAGCTCATTTAATGGAATTACTTCTGTTCCAATAACCCTTCCCATTTTGTTCCAAATCGGTTTAACTCCTAAAAGATATAGAATTTCCCCGATATCGTCGCCCTTTGTCCTCATTGTTGGTGAGCCCCAAACTATAACTCCCAAATATTCTGGATATTTGCCTTCTTCATTTAAATATTTATCAATTAAATCATTTGCAAGTATTTTTCCCATTTCATAAGCTGATTTAGTTGGAATTTCCTGCGGATTACATGAATAAAAATTCCTTCCTGTTGGGATACATGCTATGTCCTTTGTCGGAGCTCCTGCTAATTTCGGTGGAATATATTTTCCCTCTAATGCATCAACAGAATGTTTTATTTCCTCATTAACTTTCATTAAATTTTTATATGTTGTAGATATCGTTTTTAATATTTCTTTTAAATCTTTATTTATTTTAACATTTAAGTCCATCATATGTTTTTCATTAAAATCATATTCTTTGTATTCATTAAGTAGATTTATAGCAGTTTCATTTATTTTATCAATTATTTTATGATTTTGTCCCATATTTTCATTTAATTTTTCCCAATTATATCCTAAAATATTGGATATGATTTCTAAATAATTAAATTGATATCTCATAATCATAAAAATCATATTAATTAATTTATCATCGACCAATTGGGCTCCCATTATATGTAGTCCTTCATTTATCTGTCGATTTTTTAACTCCTCTAAATAATCGTGGATTTTATTTAAAAGATTCCCGAAATTATTTTCGTCAATTTCTTCGTCTATTGTATTTCCATCCATCAAATCCTCATCAAGTTTTAACTCCTTAATTTTATTTAATATATTTTTCTTTAAAAATTCCTTCTTTTCCTTTCCTTCTACTTCATAGTATTCATCAATATCCTTTTCCAGTTCGGATAAATCTGCATATAAATCAGATGTTGTCATAGGTGGAATTAAATGACTTATTATTGTTGCATAAGCCCTTCTTTTTGCCTGTGTTCCTTCCCCAGGATTATTGACAATGAATGGATAAATATTTGGGAGCTCCATATTTACATCAGGATAACAATCCTGCGAAAGCCCTGCACATTTCCCCGGAAGCCACTCTAAATTACCATGTTTTCCTATGTGCATAACTGCGTCAGCCTTAAAAACATTTTTAATCCATTTGTAGTATGCCATATAGTAATGGGGCGGAGATAAATCGGGAGAATGGTATAATGCCGACGGATTTTCTCCAAATCCCCTCGGTGCCTGAACAGAAATAAATATATTTCCATTTATAATGCCCGGGATAATTAATTTATCGTCAAAATTCATCATGTCGCCCATGCCATTTCCCCAATCTCTAATCATTTCATTTTTAACCTTTTCCGATAAATTATTAAACCATTTCTCGTAGTCCTCTTTTTTAATTTTTCCAACAGCTTTTTTTATAAGTTCTTCTGTTAAAAACCTTTTATCATTTGTGGCATAGTTAAGCATGTGTTTTATAAGCTCTGTTCCATTTTCATATAACTCAGGATTTACCTCAAATCCTCTGTTTTTCATTTCCTTTAAAATATTTAAAACACTTTCTGGACTATCAAGACCAAAAGCACTGGCTATTTTGTCGTTTCTCGGCGGATAATTGTGGAATATTATTGCTATTTTTTTATCCTTACTTTCTTTTAATTTCAAATTTGCGTATTTTAAAGACAAATCAACAATCTTTTCTACCCTATCGTCTATTGATTTATATTTTATAATAGGAGCTCCTACGATTCCATCTTTTATTTTTTTCTTTCCAGCGATTGGGAAGTGTATAATCTCACCATCAAATTCAGGCATTGCCATTCCAATAACCAAATCAATTGGATTTATCCCTGCTATTGATTTTTTCCATTCATCAATATATCCTGTGGATATAATTGCCTGTAAAATTGGAACATTGAGTTTTTTTAAAAATTCTGGCTCATCTTTTAGGAGCTCTGCTTTAACACCCATCGATAATGCAAATAATGTTGTATTAATCAAACTGTGGATAATTGGTTTGTTGTTTTTATAATAGAATTTCTCAAAAGTTTTTTCTGTTCCAATTGCCCCTAGTTCATTTGCCAAATGTGATGTAAAAACAGCAATAGGAATTGCCCCTTTATCTTCAACCATTTTTATTAAATCATCAACGAAATCAATATTATTTGCTATAAACCAGTTTCTGTAAAATAGTATGCCAATAATCGGTTTATTATTAATAGATATTCCGTTATTATCCAAATAATTAATATAATCATCAAGCGTTTCAAAATACTCATTTTTATAATAAATCCCCTGCCATGGCATCTGTTTTGGTTCTTCATAAGGAATATTCTTTTTTCCAAAAATATTTGCTAAATACAACAAAAGATTTTTATAGTTATCTACTCCTTCATACCCCAAATATTTTATTACCTTTAATTTAACTTCATTACTAACTGTTGTAGCCTCATCTAAATCAGGATGGACTTCATTCAAAGTAGGTAGTGGTAAAAATGGAATATTGTTTTTGTCAAGGAGCTCCTTTAATTTATCAAACTGTTTAAATGCACTTTTTCCGCCCATGAGTTTTGTAAATACAACATTTGCATCTTTAATAAAATCAGAATGTTCTTTAAAATCCTGTTCGGTGCATTTATTATCCAATATTTTAAATTCTATACCGTATTTTTTAATTTCATTATATGCTTCTTCAAAAACTAAATCATCACTATCCACTGTTGAAACAAAAACTATTTTAATAATATCACCCTATTTCAAAATAACTATAAATATTGTTAAGTTATGTTTATTATATTATTTAGTTTTAATTAATATATGTGTCGGTGATGAAATGGACAATACCGAAAGACGGTGCGAATTGTTAATGAACATAAGACAATTTATGATTTTAAATATAGAAATAAAAAAACTTATGACAGAATTAGATGTTAATGAGGAAATATACAATGTCTATGAAGAAATAACGAAGATGGTTAGAGAACCAAATAAAACCATCTATAAAAAGTTTTACAATGGCGGAAAGGAAATTTATTATGCCGAATACAATAAAAAAAGAAAGGATATTGCATGGTTTCCAACAATTGATTATAAAAGATGTAAAAACTGCAAAAAATGTATTGATTTTTGCCCGAAATGTGTTTATGAATTGGAAAATAACAAAACCACTGTCAAACGCCCCTTTAACTGCATAATAAACTGCAATGCCTGTTCATATATTTGCTGTGAAAACAATGCAATAATATTTCCAGATAAAAAATATGAAAAAATAGGTAGATTATGAAAATAGGTATATCAAGTAGTGTTTTTTTAGATTCTAATGCAAATCTAAAAGATACGCTGGATTTTCTAGAAAAAAAAGTTAATTTTGTTGAATTGGTCTGTGATGGCAATATAAATATTATGGAACAAAAAAATATAGATATTTCTTATAATTACGATTTAAATTATACAATACACTGCCCATTAACAGATATAAGCTTATCCTCATACAGGGAAAAAGTTAGAAAGTTCTCTATATCTTATGTTAAGGATATTATAAAAGTGGCTAACAAAGTTGATGCCAAATTAATAGTTCTTCATCCTGGGCATAATATTTTTAAATATGATTATGATAAATCATTAAACTCATTGATAAAATCGTTAAATGATTTAAATATGCTTCAAAATGAATATGGGATAAAGATAACCATAGAAAATATGCCTTCATATGATATGTTTATGTTTAGAAGTCCAATTGAGGAAATTATATCTAATTTAGGAGATTTGGGAATTACCTTTGATGTGGGTCATTCTTTTTTAAATAACAATATTGAGGAATTTTTAGACAAAAATATTGTTGATAAAATATCCCACATACATATTCATGATAACAACAGCGAATACGATGAACATCTATGTATTGGGGATGGAAAAATTGATTTTAAGAAATATCAAAATAAACTCAGTGGTATTAACTGCATAACCATGATAGAATTGCAAAATAAAAATATTGAACATATTGATAAATGCATATCTAATTTAAAAAAATTATATGATTTATAATATGTGATAAAGGAAAATAATGGATAAATATATAAACTGATATAGGTGGTGTAATATTATGAATGAAGAAATTTTAAAAATTGATGATTTAAATGTATATAAAATCCCCCATACTGTGGAAATAGGAGAAGAATCAGAACCTACAAAAACTATTGTTGTGAAATTTGCAAAAAAGCGAAAAGTTTTATCTACCATGGAAGGATTTAAAGTTGTCGAATTTGTTGGAAATAATTCTATTCCAGTTCCTTTTTGGGATAAAGTCCATAACTATAAAGAATATAAAAACCAAATTTTTAAAAAGATAGATATTGATAAAGAACGAATCGCACTATTATCCACAGGTGCAGATATGGACAATGTTGCAATAGCTAAGGAAGAATTTGATGAATATTATACAATTGCACTAACAACAGCAGGGGCAAAATATAATGCCATAAGATTGGGTGATGAAGAGGCTGATTATATTGAAAAAGACCTTAAAACATATAAAATCATGAATGATGGCTCATTGTTAATGCTGGAAAAAACAGGAACAGTTAATATAATATTAATAACTAATGCAAATTTGACTGATGGAGCTATGGCAAAAGCAATTATTACAATAACAGAGGCAAAAACTACCGTGTTTCAAGAGTTGGATATAAGAAGCACTAAAAAGCCACATTTACAAGCCACGGGAACGGGAACCGATAGTATTATTGTTGTTGGAGGGTATGGAAAAGAGGTGGGCTATACAGGAGGACACTCCAAAATAGGGGAAATGATTGCAAAATGTGTTAAAAAATCCGTAAAAGAAGCACTAATAAAACAGGATAAATTACAGTAAAAAATATAAAAAACAAATATAATATAAGGGAGCTCCGGAGCTCCCTATTTTATAACTACGATATAAAAAATTAAAGCACAGCCTGTAAAATTGGGTCTTGAACTTCGTCAGCCGAAATTTCGCTAACTTCAATGATTTTTATTGATGCCCTTTTAACATTGTGTTTGCTTCCAATTTCTGAATATATTTTTTCAATTGCATCTTCTTCTTTCATAGCTTTGTATTCTTTTGTAAATACCATTGGTTCATCTTTTCCAACAATTTTTCCTTTTATTCTGTATATTTTTGGCATATTTTCACCTTTTTCCTTTTTTATGTTTAATTTTATATTTTAGGTTTAATCTATTAAATCCAATCCTTCTTCTATTTTTAACATCTCTGGTCCTGTGGTATCTCCGCCAATCACTGCACCATTTGAATTTGCTACAATACATGCACCAACCGAAGGAGTTCCTTTACTTGCAGTGCCTCTTTCAATACATTTGAGTTTTAGAACATCTTTTATTAATTCCAGCTCTTCATCTGTTGTGTCAGGATGCACCAAAGCTCCTTTATTAGTTGCCACACCATTTGAACCAACTGTGGGGAGCTCCGCAATATTTTTCGCTACAACTTCCACATCAAAAATATCTTCAAATGTTTTTCTGAAATCGGCTAATTCTTCGGAAATGATACAACCTTTATCATTAAGTAGGATTAAATTTCCAAATGCTGTATTTTTAGCATTTATTTCTTTAACAATTATGTCAATATCATTTTCTTTTAAAAAATCTGATAATATGGTTTTTTCCCTATTTAATGTAAATGGGGGCAATATTATACCATAAGAATTAGCACAACATAATGCACCAATTAAAGAACTATTTCCAATATTTAATGCCTTTACTGGAACATCAAGAACTTTCTTAAATTTATTTATTGTGTTTTCCTCAGCAAAATATGGGGCTAATCCAAATTTTTCAGTGGAAAGGGATAGAACACCTATTGTGGATATTCCAGAGATGTATTCTTTTATAATCATAAGTATCACAAAATTAAAAAATATACAAAATCTAAGATTTTGAATTTTTAGTAAAACTAAAAATATTAACATTAATTATTTAATTAATGTAGCTATTACCATATCATCTTCTTTTACAACTTTAACTCTGATTCTTGCAGGGATTTTGTTTAAACTTCTTTCCCATACTTTTTCATTGATTGAGTTGTCTATTTTTATATTGTCTGATTTTGTATGTCTTTTTAAGAAGTCTCTAATTTTTCTCATAGCTCTTGGAGCTCTCTTTGTTGATGGTGAGTTGTTTGTCACATCTCTTAATGGTATTGTATATATTCTTTCGTCTTCCATTGGTATGCACCTCAAAATTATCGTGTTTTGCCTTGGTTTTTGTAATTGTAGTTTATACATAAATTGCCTAAACTAATTAATTATAACATTAAATATAAAAAATAATATTTAAACATTATGGTTATATTTTAAATTTTTAACAGATTATTATCAATTTTTATAATAAACTACATAGTAAAAAAACATTATTTTATAATCTCTAATTCAATATATGTACATAATATATATAACTAATGATTTATCAATATCAAACTCGCATAATATAATGTAATAATATATTATATAATCATGTGGTTATTTATATATAAAATTATACCTAAAAACACAACAATATATAAAATACAATGCTGAAATATAAAATAATAAAATATCACTTAAAATATAATTAAAAATTAATAAATAATGGTGAAATAATGGATAACGCATTAAAAGCAGAAGTATTAATTGAATCCCTTCCATATATCTGCAAATTTCAAGACCAGAAAATAGTAATTAAATATGGCGGACATGCCATGGTAGATGAAGAGGCTAAAAGCTGGATAGCAAAAGATGTAGTTCTTTTAAGATTTGTAGGTTTAAATCCTGTTATAATTCACGGAGGCGGTCCTGAAATAAATAAAGCAATGGAAAAGATGGGAAAAGAACCTGAATTCATACACGGTTTAAGAGTAACAGATGAAGAAACTCTTGATATTGTTAAAATGGTATTAATTGGTAAAATTAATGGAGACATTGTTTCAAAGCTTGGAAAATATGGTGGAAAAGCTGTTGGACTTTCTGGAAAATCTGGACACCTAATATCTGCACGAAAAAAAATACAATATATAATAAAAGAAGATGAAAAAATAGAGGTAGATTTAGGGAGAGTTGGGGAAGTAGATAGTATAAACACAGAATTAATTGACATACTACTTGAAAAAAAGTATATTCCAGTAATTTCACCAATTGGCATTGACTCTCAGGCTAATACCTACAATTTAAATGCAGATATTGCGGCCGGAGATATTGCGGGGGCAATTAATGCAAAAAAATTAATAATGATAACGGATGTAGATGGCGTAATGGACGATATAAATGACCCTTCAACAATTTATAAAAAATTGACAATATCCCAAGTTGGGGAAATGATTGATAAGGGCATTATAAGTGGGGGAATGATTCCAAAAATTGAGGCTTGTGTGAATGCACTTAGAAAAGGGGTGGATAGTGTGCATATTATCAATGGAAAAATACCGCATTCTGTTCTATTAGAGGTTTTTACAGAGGAAGGAATTGGAACAATGATTACAAGAGACTAATTTTTTATTTTTTTATTTTTTTGGGAGCTCCCAATATAAAAATATAAAATCCGCCATAATCTACGATATATTTAAATAATTTAAATAAAATTAATATTAATTAATAATTGTTAATTAATATTTTATTTTTTAGAAAAATAATCTACTAAATAAAGCGGTGAAAATATGAATAGATTAAATAAATCTATCTGCATTATTGGAGTTGTTGCTTTAATATTTGGTATATGTTTTGCAGGTTGCATTGGAGAGCAACAGATGTCAGCAGACCAAATATCTCAAAAAATGCAAGAAAAATACGATTCCATAAATGATATGAGTTGTAATATGGTTATGACGGTAGATGTAAATGGAAAACCTGAAAAAATAGAATACACATACAAATATAAAAAACCAAATAAATCATTCATAGAAAATGATGAATTCCTAATGGCATCAGATGGAAAAACCTTTTATATGTATGATAAAAATAAAAATGAATATATGACTATGGACGCCCCAAAACAGCAAAATAATAATTATGGAGAAATGATTAAAAGCATTCTTGAAATGTATAATCCAGAATATGTAGGGGAAGAAAAGATTTCGAATGGGGATTGTTATATATTAAAATTAACTACCAAAAATAAAACCGGCACAATAGCCTCATCAACAGGAAATATGAAAATATGGGTTGATAAAGAATATTGGCAACCAATCAAAATAGAATTTAATGGTGGAACAATAGAATATCAAAATGTAAAATATAATACTGGACTTGATGACAGTATATTTACGATTACGCCACCAAAAGGAGCAAAATTAATGAATAACAATATACCAAAAAAAATGACAATTGAGGAAGCTCAAAAGCAGGTATCATTTACAATATTGATTCCAAAATATACCGGAGACTATGAATTTAATAATGCTATGGTGGCAGGGAATGGAAATAATCAAATAATATCTATTACATATACAAAAGGAATTAATGGATTTGTAATAATGGAAGATAACTCAAAACCAATAGATCTTCCAAACTCTGAAAAAGTTATGATTGGAGATATTGAAGCCCAATATATTAAAAATATGGGGGCAAATATGCTTACATTTAATAAAGATGGCGTAAATATAGTAATATCTGGAACTTTGGATAAAGAAGAATTAATAAAAATAGCTAAATCAATGATTTAACTAAATATATTCTTTTTTTAATTTTTTTTAAATTCAATTTACAATTTTTTAATAATGGAGCTCCCAAATAATTATTTTTTATCCCATATTTTTTCGAAAGCACTATATATTCCAAATAATATATACATATAATATACAAAAATATTTTTTATAATTTAGGAGCTCCTAAATTTTGGACACTTAAATAACAGACTTTTTAAACATATTAATTGGTGAATATATGTACGAATATTTTGAAACTATGGCAGATATGGGAATAATTGCAAAAGGAAACACGCTAAATGAAGCATTCTCCGAAAGTGCAAAAGCATTAACTAATTTGATGGTGGATATAAACACCATTGAAAAAAAGATTAAAAAACAATTTACAATTAGTTCAGAGGATGAATATAGTTTATTATATGATTTTTTAACAGAATTATTGATATTGATAGATAGTGAATTTTCTTTATTTTGTCAATATGATATTGATATTACTGTCCATAAAAATAATGAAAACGAACAAGAATACATATTAAAATGTGTTGCATATGGTGAAGAATTAGATAAAACGAAACACCAACCAAAAGAAGAGGTAAAAGCAATAACATACCATAAAATGGAGATTAAAAATGACAATAATGAATATAATATAAGATTCATTGTAGATTTGTGATTTATATATTCATATGGGAGCTCCTGTTCCATCTAAATTCTATAAATCATTTTACTAAATCAGCAAATATCTGCATTCCAATGTATTGGAAGGACTTCGTCCAGTATATTGTATTATGCAGGTTGGGGGGGCATATATTTTGGAAGATATCATAACTGATAAGATAATATCGGGGGGTAATATGAACATCCGCACAATAATATCGGCCACAATACATAATCAAGTATCAAAATTAATTGGAATATATGGCTGGATAAGTTTTATATTATATGCTATCATTAGTTGTGGATTAATATTTTATTTTGGGATTAGGTACAAAATAAATGGAATATTTGATAGCCCCATAAACAGAAAAATAATCGGATTAATAATTGTAATTAATTTAATTATATTGATTACTACTTCAATACATATTGGGGGAATTTCAATGGGCCTTCTATCGGCATATATTATGTTGTTAATTAGTGCAGTTATTTATTTTATAATATTGGGAGGAATACTTGCAGGATATGAACTTATAATATTATTTGGATTATTGGGAATGTTTTCAGGAGTAAAAATTAATATATTATTAATGGCATTATTTGGTGCAATCGTTAGAAATATTATACTAATTATAATCACCGATATTGCAAAATCAAAATATAAAATGGCATATATCCATATGAGACGATTTAAATTTGGAAAGGCAATTTATTATTTAAATCAATCTAAAAATCTATTAAAAATTTATTCTCATCCAAATTACGAATCTTCAATGAGTTCATTAGATATTAACTTAATGTTTCCATCAAGTATGTTATCTGGAGAATTTAAGAATATTAAATGTAAAATATTGCCTCCATATTTTAATGAAAAATTAGGAATGAAGTTAGAAATGATGGAAGATGCGCTACTTCAAATAATTGATGCGGAAAATAGTTTTAAAAATAGAAAATGGAATGATGCAAGGTACAAATATAATAAAATAATCAATAAATACCCCAACTTAAAAAAGATGCTGTATGGAAGGCTAAAAATGGCTAAATTAAAATATGATAAACAATGTGAAAATGAAATTAACATGGTATTGGATAGATTTAAGAAAAATGAAAATAAAAAAAGAAATAGAGAATAAAATAAATATATAAAATCCTAAAAGGAGTTTATTCAAAAGCAGAGCTTTTGTATAAAAAATAAATTAAAAAATACGGGTATAAAATATGAATATAACTCACCCACTTATAAAACCAAATACGATGGAAGCACGAATATATCAGCAAACTATGGTGGCAAATGCCCTTAGAAAAAATACGCTATGCGTATTGGGGACAGGATTGGGAAAAACTGCCATAGCAACTCTTACAATTGCGGGAATATTGTCAAAAAACAATAATAAAAATATAAATAAAAAAGTCCTAATTATAGCTCCGTCTCGTCCATTGGTAGAACAACATTACAATAGTTTAAAAACTTTTTTAAATATTCCGGAGGATAAGATAGTTGTTTTAACTGGAAAAATAGCTCCTGCAAAGAGGCAAAAGATATGGGAAGAAGGGAAAATATTTATTGCAACCCCTCAAATTGTGGAAAATGATATTGTGGCAAATAGGGTAAATACTGATGACTTTGCCCTATTAATCGCCGATGAGGCACACCACACCACAGGAAATCATTCTTATTCTTTTGTAGCTTCGGTATTTAGGAATAAGTCCCATATATTGGGATTAACAGCTTCCCCGGGCTCAAATATTGAGAAAATATTGGAAGTATGTAAAAATTTAGGTATTGAGCATGTGGAAATAAGAACAATAGATGATATTGATGTTAAAGAGTATGTTCAAACAGTGAAATTACGACCTATTAAAGTGGAGCTCCCAAAAGAATTTGCTGAATGTATAAATTTATTAAAACAGGCCCAAATGGAACGACTGAAAATATTAAGAGACCATAAAATAATTTATTCCACCAATGTAAATAAAACAGAATTATTACAGCTTCAAAAAAGAATTATGGTAATTGAAGATAATTCTAAATATGAACTAATAAAAATAGCCTCCGAAGCAATAAAATTAGATTATGCCATTGAAACCCTTGAATGCCAGGGAAAAGAGGCATTTTTAAATTATTATGAACGGTTAAGTAGTCAGGACACAAAATCGGCAAAAGCCATAATTAAAGATTCAAAAGTTTTAAAGGTGGCATATTCATTAAGAACTACTGAATTAGAGCACCCAAAAACTGAAAAACTTTTGGAAGTTGTAAATGATGTATTGAATAAAGAAGAAGGAAAAAAAGAAAAAAAGAACACTAAAAAAAAGAACACTAATAATACCAACAATATTGATAATAATAATAAAACAATAATATTTGCCCAATATCGGGACACAGTAGAAAAGATAGTAAATTTATTAAATTCAAACGGAATACAGGCAATACCTTTTGTAGGGCAATCTAATAAAGACGGAAAAGGAATGTCTCAGAAAAAACAAATTGAGGCAGTTGAAAAATTTAAAAATGACCCCGCCGTAAATGTTTTGGTCTCTACCAGCGTATCTGAGGAGGGTATAGATATAATGAGTGTAAATTTCGTTATATTTTATGAGCCGGTGCCTTCTGAAATAAGATTTATACAACGGCGAGGTAGGGCATCTCGTGGGGAAGGGGGGGAGTGTATTGTATTAATTACAAAAGATAGCCGTGATGAGGGATATTACTGGTCAGCCCTAAATAAAGAGCGGAAAATGAAAAGAATTTTAAAAGATATGCAAAAAATATTAAATGAGAAATTAAACGAGGAAAATGCACATAAATATATAATTGAGGATAAAAATACGATAGATTATCATATAAATAAAGAAAATAATAAGATGGCAGAAAAAGAAAATAACAAAATAGGCGATACAAATGGTAAAATATCTATTGAAGAAGATTGTAAAAATAATGTTAAAAAGGAAATTAAAGAAAATATTAACGAGATAATAGAAAATAAAAATAATATCGTACTGTCGAATAAATGTTCCACAAAACCAGTTAAAATAATAGTGGATAGCAGGGAAAAAATAATAAGTAGATATATTTATGATAAAGCAGATTTGGAGTTTAAAGCCCTTGATAATGGGGATTTTATATTAAGTGATAGAGTAATAGTGGAGCGAAAAACAGCCGAAGATTTAGAGGGCTCCATAATTGATAAAAGATTATTCAAACAATTGAAAGATTTAAAAAAATATGAAAGACCGATTTTAATTGTGGAGGGCAATGATTATTTTAGATTGTCCGAAAAAATAATAAATGGAACTATGGTTTCTATAATGTTGGATTTTAACATACCTGTAATTTTTACGAAAGATATGGAAGAGACGGCGAATATATTAATAAAAATGGCAGAACGGGAGCAGTTGCGGGATAAAAGAACAATATCCATAAGGACAGGAAAAAAACCAATGTCTTTAAAAGAAAGACAAAGATTTATAGTTGAAAGTTTTCCAGATATTGGAGCTCTCATGGCCGAAAATTTACTTATAAAATTTGGCACAATTGAAAATATTGTTAAGGCATCTGTGGAGGAGCTCCGAGAGGTTGAAGGCATAGGGGAGATAACAGCTAAAAAAATAAAATCAGTTCTTACAGAAAAATATGAGAAATAAATAACAAAAGGTGTGTGTGATACTATATGATTTGTATTCCAGTAATTGATAAAAATATAAATGATGCTTTAAAAAGTGCAGAAGAGGCTTTAAAAGTAGCCGATATAGTGGAATTTAGGGCAGACCTACTTGAAAGCGTAGATAAACAAGATATAGAAAAAATGGCAAAATATCCTTCAATAATTACAATTAGGGCAGATTGGGAAGGTGGAGAATATACTGGAGATAATAATAAAAGAATAGAGTTATATAAAACAGCAATTGAAAATAATGTAAAATTCATAGATATTGAATTAAAGGAAGAAAAAAATAAAGAACTTGTTGAATTTAGAAATAAAATAGGCTCAAAAACTAAAATTATTGTATCATATCATGATTTTGAAAAAACTCCATCTAAACAGGATTTAATGGAAATTGTGGAGAAAGAGTTAAAAATTGGAGATATTGCTAAATTTGCCACAATGGCACAAAATAAAAATGATTTATTAAAGATTTTTGCAGTAATTAGTATTTATGAAGGCAAAATAATTGGTATAGGAATGGGAGAAGTTGGTAAATTAACGAGAATAATCGGGGTCGAATTAGGTTCAATTTTAACCTTTGCATCTATGGAGGGCAGGAGCTCCGCACCCGGTCAGGTTGATGTTGTTAAGTTGAAGAAAATATGGGAGCTCCTGAAATAATTATAATATAATTATCTTAAAAATTAAATTTTCTCCTTTTTTTAATCTTTCCACAATTTCACGATTTAAATCATTTGCACTTTTATCCGCATTTATAATCAGCGTTCTCGGACATATAAAATTACTTTTTCTTATTACTATATCGGTTGGATGATTTAAAATTAAATCCTTATGCCCCTTTCCTACTATGGTTTCTTTTAAATCCCCGACAATAATTTCTACAATAATTTTATCGGAGCTCCGAATTTTTTCCCTAATTTCTTCCGAAAAATCAACCATAGATTTATCAATATTTATGCCAACAATGCAATCCCCCGTTGGTGTTAAATAAGGCTCTTTTGTAATTTCCAATGTTGTTTTGTGGGTTGCATTTATATTTTTATGTCCTGTTCCAACTATTGTAATTTCCAATTATATCACCAATTACCAATATTTATATAATCTTAATACTTATATAGTTTATACTTTTTTTATAATTATTTTGTTTATTCATATTTATTGGTAGGTGAGATTATGGAATTAAATAAAATTAGTGATAATAGTTGGGAGCTCCCAAAAACATACAAAAAAGAAATGAAAGTTCCCGGTAGAATTTATTTAAATGATGATTTAATCGGAGGACTTGAAAATGATGTATTGGAACAAGTTGCAAATGTGGCATGTCTTCCGGGTATTCAAAAATATTCAATGGCAATGCCAGATGCTCACTATGGCTATGGGTTTCCAATTGGGGGAGTGGCGGCATTTGATGAAAAAATGGGAGTAATAAGCCCAGGGGGTGTGGGTTTTGATATCAACTGCCTATCAACTGACTCCAACATTTTAACAGATGATGGATATTGGGTAAATATTGAAAGCCTTAAAGAAAATCTTGATTTAAAACTTAAAATATATGATATAAAAGAAGGACAAAATGACTCATCAGATGTAGTTTTTGTCTCCGAAAGAGATGAAGACAATAATATAATAAGAACAAAAACAAACAACGGTAGAATATTGAAAGGTAGTGCAGACCATCCAATTTTAACGCTAAACGGCTATGTCCCAATGGGAATGTTAAAAGAAGAACAAGATGTTGTAGTTTATCCTTTTGAAGGCGTGGAATATGAAGAACCATCTGATGAAGTAATATTAGATGAAAAGAACTTTGCTAAATATGATGCCCAAATAATCAAATATTTAAATGAAAGGAATTTATTACCATTAAAAATGAATCATAAACAAATAGGAGCAATAGCACGATTGTTAGGTTTTGCTCTTGGCGATGGAAGTATTGTTCAGGAAAACGGGGAAAGAAAAAGAATATATCTTGCATTTTATGGGAAAAAAGATGAATTAATAGAGGTTAAAAAGGATTTAGAAAAATTAAGTGTAAAAAGTTCAAAAATATATTCGAGAAATAGGGAAATTAAAATAAAAAATGCATGGGGAAGTGAATATGTTAGCTCATGTAAAGATAATTATATAAAAATAACTTCCAAAGCATTTGCGTTATTTATGCATAAACTTGGAATGCCCATTGGCACAAAAACACATATTGAATACACCATTCCAAAATGGATAAAAAAATCGCCATTATGGGTCAAAAGAAACTTTTTAGCTGGTTTATTTGGTGCAGACGGTAGTAAAATATGTTTTAGAAAATATACTCCAATGCCAATATCATTTACTCAATCAAAATCAGATGTTCTTAAAGATTCTCTCTTAAATTACCTGGCAGATATTAAAAAAATGCTCTCTGAGTTTGGTATATGTAGTATGGTGTATGAGATTAAAGCAGTGGAAAATAAGGTTGTTTATCGACTATCCATAGTAAATGAAAAGAGTATAAAGTTATTTTTGGGGCATATTGGGTATGAATATTCCAAAGATAAAAAAGAAGAGGGATTATTTGCTTATGAATATTTAAAATACAAAGATACAGTCAAAAACATTAGAAAAAACAGTATTGTTAAGGCAATAGATATTTACAGAAAAACTGGAAGTTTATCCAAAGTATGTGATGGTGTAGTTGGCAAATGGGCAAATAAAAAATTTGTGGAAAGAACAATATATGAAAATAGAACAGTCGTAA
The DNA here is from genome assembly GCF_000017185.1 of Methanococcus aeolicus Nankai-3. Taxonomy (NCBI): domain Archaea; kingdom Methanobacteriati; phylum Methanobacteriota; class Methanococci; order Methanococcales; family Methanococcaceae; genus Methanococcus; species Methanococcus aeolicus. The sequence continues at coordinate 151,279 of NC_009635.1, forward strand.
GAATTCCAAAGAATTTTCCATATTATGAAGAATTTGTAAAAAAGTATGGAGTTGCAGGAGGATTTGTTTTGGATAAAATAAAAGAAATTAAAAAGATTCCATACAATTCAAAGTTGTATGATGTTTCCATACTCCACCAGTCCCATAACTTTATAGCAAATGGGGTTGTGGTTCATAACTGCGGAGTTAGACTGGTAAAAACCAACCTTACAAAAGATGAAGTGCAACCTAAAATGAAGGAGCTCCTAAGTAAGATATTTAAAAATGTTCCATCAGGATTAGGGAGCAAAGGAAAAATTAGAATAAATAAAAATCAAATAGAAGAAGTTCTTGAAGAAGGAGTAAATTGGGCCATAAATAATAACTATGGATGGGAGGAAGATATAAAATATATCGAAGAAAATGGACAAATGAAGGAGGCAGATGCTTCACTTGTATCGGACAGTGCCAAAAAGAGAGGTCTTCCACAGTTAGGTTCATTAGGTAGTGGAAACCACTTTTTAGAAATACAATATATGGATACAGTGTTTGACGAAGAAGTGGCAAAAATATATGGCGTTGAAAAAAATCAGGTTGTAATATTAATACATACAGGTTCAAGAGGTTTGGGGCATCAAATTTGTGCCGATTATCTTAGATATATGGAAAAAGCAGCTAGAAAATACAATATAACTTTACCAGATAGACAACTTGCATGTGCTCCAATAACTTCGGAGGAAGGGCAAAACTACTTTAAGGCAATGAGTTGCGGAGCAAATTATGCTTGGACAAATAGGCAACTTATCACACATTGGATAAGGGAAAGCTTTGAGGACATATTTAAAACTTCGGCGGAAGACCTTGAAATGAATATATTATATGATGTGGCACACAACATTGCAAAGAAAGAAAATCACACAATAAATGGAAAAATGAAAAAAGTAGTAGTTCATAGGAAAGGAGCAACTAGGGCATTTGGACCAGATAATGAGGACATACCAGCAAAATATAATACCGTTGGTCAGCCTGTAATTATACCTGGGGATATGGGGACATCATCTTATTTAATGCATGGAACAAATACCGCAATGGAAGAAACTTTTGGTTCTACGGCACATGGTGCAGGTAGGATAATGAGTAGGGCTAAGGCTTTAAAAATGTATAAATCAGAGGATATAATTAGCGATTTGGGGAAAAAGGGAATATTAGTTATGGCAGATTCAAAAGGTGTTGTAGCAGAGGAATGCCCAGAATCTTATAAAAATATAGAGTTTGTGGCCGATGTAGTTCATAATTCAGGTATATCTTTAAAAGTATGTAAAATGAAACCTATGGGAGTAGTTAAAGGATAATAATATATTATTTTAAATCTTAACTTATGGATTTTCTTTATCCAGATCATTTAATATTTTTTAATTTTACATTATTTATACATTATTTATGATATTTTTTTATATTATTATTTTTATATATTTTTTGGAATATACAATATACAAACTTTTTTAGTGATATTATGAAACTTAAATTAAGTGTTCCACAATGGCATTATAGTATGCTTCTTGACACGGACAGAGTAGCAGTTTTTAAAGAAGCTATTGAGCAAACAGTAAAACCTAATGACATAGTTTATGATTTGGGAACAGGTAGCGGAATATTGGCAATGGTGGCATCTCAAAAGGCAAAAAAAGTTTATGCCTTAGAGCTTGACCCAATAACCTGCATGTATGCAAAAGAAAATTTAAAAATAAATGATTATGAAAATATTAAAAATATAAATTTAATAGAGGCTGATGCTTCCGAATATAATTTTAAGGAACAGGCTGATGTAATTATAGCGGAATTGCTTGATACAGCATTAATAACGGAGCCACAAGTTCCCGTATTAAATTCCATTATTGAAAAAGGATATTTAAAAGAAAATGGAAAAATTATTCCTGAAAAGGCATATAACACGGCACAAATAGTAATTGCAAAAATGGGACATATTTATTATGATGAAGAAGTGGTATCAAAATCGGTTTCGGAAGAAATACTATATGATACAATTGATTTTTATAAAATAAATAAAGAGGAAGTTAGTTATAATTTACAATTTAAATTAAATGAAGACTACAACGGAGAAACAAATTTAGGAATTAGATTAAATACTTACACAGAATTAACAAAAGACATAATGTCAGGGAGCTCCCCTATGTTAAATCCTCCGTTAATAATTCCCATAGAAAACCCAGTAATTAAAGATAATATAATAAACCTAACCTTGTCATACAAAATGGGCGGAGATTTGGAAAGTATAACTATAAAATAATACCTATGGTGAAAACATTAAAAAAACAAAAATTGCCATACTTTGCCACAAAAGAACACCAGAAAACGAAATGATTTATGAAAAATTAAAAAACAATAATTATGCAGTATCATTTTTAGACCCATTGGAAATGATTTCTGGATTAAATAATAATTATAATAATTATAATATAATTTTATCACGGGTAGAAAGAGATTATTTAAAAGAGGGAATTTATGCCTTAAAATATCTTGAAACGATACCAAATATTAAAATTATTAATAATTCTGATAGTATAGAAACATGTCAAAATAAATATTTAACTTATTTAAAATTAAAAGAAGTAATGCCCAAATCATTTTTAACATATGCCAACGACTTTAAAAATGTTGAAAACGAACTGAAAGCAAATAATTTTAATTTTCCTGTGGTTGTAAAGCCAATATATGGCGGTTATGGAAATGGTGTTTTAAAAGTTAATAATTTAGGGGAATTAAATAATATATTTGAATTGCTAAAAAATAATGGTAATGAATTATTTGTGCAGGAGCTCCTTGATTTTAAACATGACATAAGGGCTTTTGTAATAAATAATAAAATAATTTGTGCAATGGAAAGAATACCTTCAAATAATGATTGGAGGGCAAATTATTCTCGAGGAGCTAAAATTAAAGAATTTAAATTAAATAAAGATACTGAAAAATTAATTTTAAATTCTGTAAAAAAAATAGGGGCCAATATCGTTGGCGTAGATGTATTAATTGATAAAAATAATAAACCTTATATTTTGGAAATGAATATCACGCCACAATTTAGGGGAATTATGAATTTTGCAGATGTTCCAGGGGAGATTTTAAAATATTTGGCTGATATTTTGAATAAAAAATAAAATAATAATAAAATAATATATTATAAAATTCTTTCAATTGGTAGCACAAGTATATCTTTTGCTCCTATTAATTCTAATTCTGAAACTATTTTAAATACCTGTTTTTCATCAACTACAACATTAACGGCAACTACTTTATCATTTGATAATACCTCTGATATTGTAGGTCCGCTCATGCCTGGAATAATTTGTTTAATTTCATTTACTTTATCCTTTGGGGCATTCATCATAATTAATCGTTTTGTCTGGGCATAAAGAACACTTTTTATTCCCGATGTAATTTGATTTATTTTTAATCGTTTATTTTCGTCTACCATGCTTTTTTTATTGGCTATTAGTCGTGTGGTGGATTTTACTATTGTATCTATTTGTTTTAATCTGTTTAATTTTAGCGTTGTTCCAGTTGAAGTTAAATCGCTTATAAGGTCTGCAACTCCTATAAATGGTGCAATTTCTGTTGCCCCGCTTAACTCTATAATTTCTAAATCAAGATTTTTACTTTCCAAATATTTTTTTGTAATATGGGGAAATTCTGTGGCTATTTTCATGCCATTTTTTAAATCATTGATTGAATTAATATCTGAATCTTCGGGAGATGCTATTACTAAATTAGCCTTTCCAAAATTGAAATCTAATAAAAATTCCACTGAGTTTTCTGTATCTCTTTCACAGATTAAATCATAGCCAGTAATTCCAACATCTGCAACACCGTCTGCAACAAATTCTGGAATGTCTCTAGCCCTTGCAAACATTACTTCTATTTCCTCATCAACAGTTTTTGCAAATAAGCTTCGCCCCCGTGCTGATATTTTTAAGCCTGCTTTGTCCAATATTTTATTAATTGGTTCGGAAATTCTTCCTTTATTTGGTAGTGCTAATAAAATCAATATATCACCGATAAAATTATAAACTAATTAAATAACTTATAAATTAATTAATAAACTAATAATAAATTAATATGATATATAACATATATACATAACAAATTTTTATATATTAATTTGTTTTATATATATTATATTATAATATTATATGTAGTTATATTACGCGGGAGGGTGTATAGTATGGAAAAATTATCATTTGAAGAAGGAAAATTTGCCGTTAAATTTGCACGAATAAATATTGAATGTTATCTTTCTGGGGTACATTATGTTGTCGATGACCTCCCTCCAATATTCAAAAAACCGCGGGGAGTTTTTACAACGCTATATACCTATCCAAAACGAAATTTAAGGGGCTGCATTGGAATACCTGAACCAGTTATGCCTTTAATCGATGCACTAAAAGAAGCCTCTATAAGTGCATCAGTTGATGACCCAAGATTTCCACCTGTGGGGAGAATGGAACTCCGGGATATTACAATAGAAATTAGTATACTAACACCCCCAAAATTAGTTGAAGCAAATAGTCCAGCAGACTATTTGGAAAAAATAAAAGTTGGAAGGGATGGACTTATTATTGAATATGGAACATATAGGGGGCTATTGTTGCCACAAGTTCCAATTGAACATAATTGGGATATAGGGGAATATTTGGCTAATTTATGTTTAAAGGCAGGTCTTCCAGTAGATACCTGGATTAAAAAAAAGGTAAATATATATTCATTTGAATCTCAAATATTTAAAGAATTATCTCCAAATGGAAAAATTGTGGAAGAAAAATAAAAATAATATAATTTATTTCCCAGAGGTCGAAATATCTATAAAATGGGGGATTTTAAATATAAAAGCTCTGCTTTTATTCAATATCCGAAGGATATTGTATATTTTCTCCCAGAGGTCGAAAATATGCTAACAAATATGTTTAAAGAAGAAAATTTAATTAAATATAAATCTGTTGTGGAAAAAATAACCAACAAAATAAAAAATCATGATGGATTAATTAGAATTATAACCCATAATGATGCTGATGGGCTGACATCTGGGGCAATTATTATAAAGTTATTAACTCGCCAAAACAAAAAATTTCATTTATCTATTGTTGAACAACTTTCGGAGGATTTCATAAATGAATTGGGTAAAGAAAACACAATAAACAATATAATAAGCAAAAACGAAAGTAAAGGCAGTGATGACCACAATAACAGCAACAGTGTATTATATATATTTTCTGATATGGGTAGCGGTCAAATAAACAAAATACTTGAAAATAATTTGAACTCCATAATATTAGACCATCATCCCACAGAAATTAACGATATAGAAATAGAGAATATATTACAATTAAATCCCCATATTTTTAAAATAGATGGTTCAAATGAAATCTCTGCAAGTGGTGTTTGCTATTTGGTAGCACGGGAATTTGGATATTATGATTTAAGTGTTTTGGCCATTACAGGGGCAATCGGGGATATGCAACATCTCCCATTTATTGGATTAAATAAATTCATATTAAATGAAGGAATGGAAAAACAGCATATTAATGGAATTTTACGGGATATAATATATAATTGTTATGATATATCAATAACAGACAGTATATTATTCTCATTTAACCCATATATAAAAGAATTGAAAAAAAGAGAACAAATTATTAATCTATTAAATAAATACAATATTGACCCAAATAAAATATATTTGGACGGCGAGGATAAAAAGAACTTAGAAAAGGCATTAAGTAGCATAAATCCAAATTATATAAATGAACTATATGTTGATAGATACATAATAAACCACAACGAAAAAGATGGTCATTATTTGATGGAGCTCCTCAACGCCTGTGGTAAAAATGGCAATGCCCAATTGGGAATTTGCACGGCATTAGGTGATGAAAACTGCATAAAAGAGGCAAAAAAATTAAATTATGAATATAAATTAAATATTGTTGAAGCACTAAATAAATTAAAATTAAACCATAAAGACAATTTCGATTATTTCTTTGGGGAAAAGGGAACAACAGGACTATTGGCAGGACTATTGGCAAAAGATAGACCAATAATGGGCATAAATAAAGATGAGAATTATTATAAAATATCTTCAAGGGGAAACCATAATTTAGTTAGTAATGGATTAAATCTTACAGAAGTTATGAAATTAACGGAATTGTTTGGAGGTAGTGGGGGAGGTCATTCCGTGGCGTCCGGCGGTAAAATACCAATAGAATCTTTGGAGGAATTTTTAGATTGGGCTGATGATTTAATTGGAGAACAACTTAAAAATAATATGTAATATAGAGTATTTAGAATAATAAATAATTAAATATATAAAATCAAATTTTTTTTAAGATATATTTTTTATATAGTCAATCTTCGGACTGTTTCACGCGCAATAATATAGTCAATCTTCGGACAATTTCACTAAACCCCCATATTAAAATGCAAAATCACCATAAAATTAGCAAAAATAAAACAATATTATAAAATGCGTTGGGACGGATTAGGGACAGTTTTTGAAGATTAACTATAAATAAACCGTATTTTATAGTATCTTCGATATGCTTAATTATTTGGAACAATTAAGGAACAATTTTTGAAGACTAACTATAATTTATTAAAATAAAGATAAATTTAAATGTTATTAAGGGAATATTTAACAATATCTATAATTTATATAAAGTGGAGCGGTTATTATGAATTGGGAAGGGTATTTGAAAAAAGGAAATGAATATAAAGATAAGGAAGACTACGACAAAGCAATTGAATATTATAATGAAGCTTTAAAAAATTATCCATACAAATTTAAATGGCGTATTTTTATAAACTTAGGACATTGTTATTACTTAAAAAAAGACTACGACGAAGCAATTAAAAATTATAAGGAAGCCTCAAAAAACGATTATCCAGATAAAGAGAAATGGATTGTTTGTATAAACTTAGGACAGTGTTATAATTCAAAAAAAGAATATGACAAAGCAATTGAATATTATAAAAAGGGATTAAGGCTAGGTGGCAAAGAAATTAAAAAATATGGGTACAATAGTGCTATAATTTCAACATATATAGAACTTGAAAATATAGATGATAATGATAAAAGAAATGAATATTTTGGGTCATTAGTTAAAATTATGGGGGAAATAGACAACTTCAAAGAAGAACTTAAAGTAAATAATAATAAAGATAATCCGATTATTGCACATTATACAAAACCACATGTTATTACAGATATGTTAAAATTAAAAGAAAATAAAGAAGAAAAAGAAAATAAAGAAGATAAAACGCCTTATTTTAGATTGTATGAAGTTTGTTATATGAATGACCCAGAAGAAGGAATGACATTAAAAGAAATAATGGAGAAAGAAGATGAAATAACACAACTATATAATATATACGAAGATGAGAATAGTAAAAAGGATATGAAAAAAGAAAATTACACATTCTTAGGTAGTTTTATTGTAGGGGAAGGAGGTAATGAAAAAGAATATAAAGATATTGATAAATTATTTTTATGGAGAACTTATGGAAAAGATGGCGATAAAGAAGAGGCAAAAGGTATTTGCATCTGTATTAATAAAGAATTCTTTGACCAAAACTCCGATAATTTATCAAATTATCCTATGAATATTAATAATAACGACAATCCGTCTGAAACTATTCTTGAATATGGGGAAAATCCTGATGAATTTTGTTTATATAAAGTAATTTATGAAGATACTAATGAATTAATTACCGTTTTGAAGAAAATTGATAAATATGCCAAAGATTTAGATTTAAAAAACAATAAAATCAAAAAATTATTAAATAGATTATTGGACGAACTTAGATATTTAGTAAAATCTAAACACTACACAGAAGAAAAAGAATATAGAATTATAAAAAGATATAATATAAATAAAGAAATAGATATAAATGAAATAAATAAAAATAAAATAAAAATAGATTACGATATATTCTCCCCAAGATTATATATTGAAATAGAAAAAGATTTCACAGAATACATCGATAAAATTGTATTGGGTCCAAGACTGGAAAATAAAGATTCGTGGAAATCATATTTAAATTATAAGGATATAGATGTTATGGAATCAACATGCCCATTTAAATAATTCCCTAAAATAATAAAAGGTGATACCTTGCGAGTTTTTGAAGTGGAGAGGACAACAAATGAAACAAATATAAAATTAAGATTAAACATAGATGGGACTGGAAATTATGAAATAACTACCAAAATCCCTTTTTTCGACCATATTTTATCCTCATTTGTAAAACATGGTTCTTTTGATTTATCTCTAATTGCTGAGGGAGATTTGGAAATTGATGACCATCATACCGTTGAAGATGTTGGTATATGTTTAGGAATGGCAATGAATAAAATTGAGAAGAAGAATATAAAGAGATTTGGACATGCCATTGTTCCGATGGACGAAGCAAGAGCTATGGTTTCTATTGATTTGGGGGGGCGTCCTTTTGTAGTAGGAAATTATATTCCAAAGAGGGATAAAGTTGGAGAACTCTCCACCGAAAATATAGTTCATTTCTTTGAGTCAATGGCAAACAATGGAAATATGAATATACATTTTGAAGTAATTGGAGAGAACGAACACCACAAAATAGAGGCACTTTTTAAGGCTTTTGGGATTGCATTGGATAATGCAACTCAAATTGACGAAAGAAAAGGAATAATTAGCACAAAAGGAGTTATATAAATAAAAATCATATAAATAATCATAAATAAGGATTATTTAAATCAAAGGTAAAATTATGAAAGTAATAGGAAAAATGGGACCCTCCCAAAAAAATCAAAACAACGAACAAAACTCACCACTTGAATTTAAAACACTGTTAAGTAAAATAGCAAATGATACAAAAATAGCCGAGGGAGCTCCCGCAATAGAGGATATATTAAGGTGCATATATAGAAATCAACCAATATCTACAAAAAGAATATCCCAATATACAAAATTGCCATTGCCAATTATCTCAAAAGTGAGAACCATATTGGAGAGAAACAGAATTTTAAAAAGAGATAAAAAAGGGGCAATTTATTCTGAAGAGGGACTAAAATTAATTGAAAAGAATTTAAAATTTAAAATGCCCTATGATTTAAAATGCCCTACATGCAATGGAAGAAGTATAATTCTTGATGATTATTTTGGGGCTATTCTTAAAAAGCATAAAATACACTCAAAAAATAGACCGACCGTAAATACTTCAATTGACCAATCATACGCCACACCAGAAACAGCAACACATAGAGCCGCCTTTATGGCAGATAGGGGAGATTTGGAGGGAAAAAGAATATTATTTGTTGGAGATGATGATTTAACCTCTATACCTACGGCATTAAGTGGATTATGTGAGGAAGTTGTGGTAATGGATATAGACGATAGATTATTAAATTTAATAAAAAATATATCTGATAAAGAAAATTTAAATATTAAAACCATTAAACATGATTTTAGAAATAGCATAAAAGAGGAGTATAAAAATAGCTTTGATGTAGTTTTTACAGACCCGCCATATACTATTGAAGGATTAAAATTATTTTTAGCCCGTGGAGTGGAAGCACTTGGAAAAGAAGGAGCGTTATATTTGGCATTTTCCCACAAACCAATTAATGAATATTTGGAGCTCCAAAAAATATTACTAAATACAGGTTTTGTAATTTATGAGCTCATACCGGGATTTAATAAATATGAAGGTTCGGAAATTATTGGAAATACTACCTTTTTAGCTCGGTTAATTGGTAGAAATTTGAATTTTAATGAAAAAATTGATTTAAATAAATTATATACTGGTGAAGTAAAACCTGTGATTAGACATTACAAATGTATGAATTGTGGGGAGCTCCATAAGATAGATGGTAAATCTGTTAGAATAGAAAATTTAGTTTGTAAATGTGGGGGAGCTAAATTTAAAATGATTAAAAGAGAAAAAATTTAAATTTTTATATTAAAAATTTTATTTTTAAGGGAGCTCCCTATAAAATAAATAAAAATATAGTCAATCTTCGAACTGTTTCACACCATATGGTGGTGAAAATAAAACTGTATTTTGTAGTTATGCCCCATTCCACTTAATTATTTTGGACTAATATGGGACAGTTTTTGAACTTACTATAATAAAGATTTATAAAAATCAAAAATCACAATGTTCTTTAAAAAGGTCTTCAAAATTATGCCTCACTTCTCCAATAGTATAGCCCATTTTTAAATCTATTCCTTCTTTTCTGTTTAATACCTCTATTAAATGAGCAACTCTTGGCAATCTTAAATTGGCACTTCTAATTGTTTTTATATCACTAAATACTTCTTCCACAGTTCCACTTTTTACAATCTTTGTTTTGCCCATAACAAATATTTTGTTTGCATAAATTGGCACCAAATCCACATCATGGGTGGAAATAATTATTGTAATTCCTTCCTTATTTAATTTATACAATAATTTCATAATTTTAGAAGCTCCCATTGGGTCAAGTCCAGCAGTTGGTTCGTCCAACACCATAATTTCAGGGTGCATTGCTAATATGCCTGCTATTGCCACTCTTTTTTTCTGCCCTCCACTTAAATGGTGTGGCGGTTTGTTTTCAAATCCTTCCATACCAACTTCCTTTAAAGCTTCTTTTACTCTTTTCTCCACTTCTTCTTCTTTTAATCCTAAATTTAGAGGTCCAAAAGCTACATCTTGCTTTACTGTGGGAGCAAATAATTGGTCATCGGAGTTTTGAAAAACTATTCCAACAGTTTTCCTAACTTCCATTAAACTTTTGGCATCATATTTTATGGGAGCTCCCTTTAACAATATCTTCCCACTTTTTGGTTTTAATATGCCGTTAAAATGTAAAAATAAAGTGCTTTTTCCAGCCCCATTTGGGCCCAGTAAAGCTACCATATCTCCTTTTTCCACGGATATATTTGCCCTATCTAATGCCAAAGTTCCATCTGGGTATTTATATACAATGTCCTTTGCTTCAATAATTGCCATTTATTCACCGTATTTATAATTATAATATTAATAATAAATATCAACTATATTAATAATAACTATTAATATACTCCAATAGTTTAAAATCTTTTGTAATATATGATATTGATATTAATATTATCCAAAATATGGTACACATTAATAAATACACTATTTTTGGGTTTTCTATTTTTCCTAATATTTTTAAATCTCCATTATAACATCGGGAGCTCATGGTAGTAAATAGGACCTCTCCTCTATCCCAAGTTCTTATAAATAAATTTGATGCCAACATGCCCAATGATTTATATGTCGTTGATAAATTCCTATATCCAACTCTTGTTTTTTGAGCATTTTCAGTTCTAATCATTTCATCCAATAATACAAATACATACCTATACATCATCATGGCAATATCGAGCATTACGGTTGGAACTTTAAGTTCCTTTAATACGAAAAATAATTCTGTCATGGGTGTTGTTAAGGTTAAAAATAATGTTGATGACACTCCTCCTAGCATTCTACTAAATATTAATAATCCAAGCTCAACCCCATATTTAGACGCAGAGATTTTAAAACCAAATAAACCTATTGAAAATAACGGAGCTCCCTGATTATATATAAATGCCATAAGAATTACGGTGATTATTCCAAATCCAACAGGAGCTCCCATAAATTGTAAATATATTTTTTTCGGAACATTTGCCCTGAATAAAGTTAAATAAACCATCAATATGGTTATAATAAGTGGAACAATAATTGATTGGGATAATACACAAATTAACAGCGTAATTATTGAAAATATTACTTTTAATTTTGGATTAACATTTCGTAATTTATTACAATGAGCTATATTATCCACAGTATTTTGCAACAAAATTTTCACCCGTATATATTATATTTAATCTTCGGTCTTTTTTAAATATGCCATAATTAAAAGCTAATCTTTTTATATTACAAATAAACGAAGAAATTCGTTTACAAAAGCTATGCTTTTGTATAAAATCTCGAAGAGATTTTATTTAATAATTCTCAAAACTACGAAGGAGTTTTTACGATATGCAATAATCAGAGATTATTGAATCCCGGGGGGACCTCAAAATTCCAGAGGAATTTTTACAATAGGGCAGATAAAGGATGGTTATTGAAAATTAACTATAAATTAAAAAAATAAAAATTAAATTTAACAATAAAAATTAAAAAATTATAAAGGTATGAATATTATAGATATATAGTTAGATACAGAATTAGTTGATATATTCTTTTCTAGCTTTGCTGTATCCTAAGAAATATCCAATTATTATAGCACCAATTGCAGCTTGTAATGCAAATAATAAACTTTCAATTTCTCCACTTGGTGGCTCCCATATTGAATGGAACCATACTATTTGGTCTTCACTCTGTCCTGTGAGTTCCACAATTGCCTCTCCTGCCTGGCCGTCTGCTCCTCCAAAATAACCATCGTCTTCTCCAAGTCCGTTAAACATTACAAGAGGTGCTACTGTTAAAATAATTACTCCTAATATCATCAATATATGTTTTCCTTCCATTATTCAACACCCCCTTTTGATGTTGCATAATTAGGAACCTCGCTTTCATCTATCGCTCCCAATTTTAATAATATATCGGGTCTTAACTCTTTAATTTTGTCCCATAATAATGCCGTTAATAAACCTTCTGCTATTGCAAGTGGTATTTGTGTAACCGCAAATATTCCTAAGAATATAGATAGCGTATTCATGGGGTCAGCTCCCGGATATGCTATTGTAAGTTGGACTGCTGTTGTGATGTAGGTAACCCAATCTGCAAAAATTGCGGCTAACATTACAACCCAAGTTGAGTTCATTTTTCCTTTCAAAGATTTAAATACTAACCATCCTGCAATTGGGCCCATAATTCCCATAGAAAATATATTTGCCCCCAAGGTGGTTAGTCCACCATGTGCTAATAGCGTAGCTTGGAATAACAATACAATAGTTGCCAATACTGCTGTAACAGATGGACCAAACAATACTGCACCCAATCCATTACCGCAAGGGTGCGAACAACTCCCTGTAACTGATGGTAATTTTAATGAGCTCAATACAAACATAAATGCTCCTGCAACTGCTATCAATGGTTTTGATTCAGGATTTTCCTTAAATATTTTATTCAATCGTATAATACCGTGCGCCACAAAGACACCAGATATTAAGTACCAAATTCCACACCACATGGGCGGTAGGAATCCTTCCATAATGTGCAAGGTATCACCTCATATTTTAATTAATTTAATAGAACTATATAATTATACATTTTTCTTTAATTAATTTACTATATAAACTTAACTATATTTTAATAAACATATCTTTATTTTTTTATGATATTGTCATATAATAAAAACCTAAATATATGAATACAGATTATAGTCAATCTTCGAACAATTTACCGTATCTTGTAGGGTTGGCAAATACTATATCTCTTAGTAGTATGCATGAAAATGAAGAATATATTTAAATTAAAAAATTCTTTATATGACGGATAAGGGACAGTTCTTGAAGATTAACTATATAATGGTGATATAAATGCTACCAAATGAAATTGCACTAAATTTAATTAATGAATATATTGTTAAATTTAAAAATAAACAAGATTTTGAAAATAATAGTTTAGAAAATTTAAAAGAAGAATTGATAAATAAATTAATAAATAATAATATGCTGATAAAAACAGAAGATGGCACATATACGATGATATCGGAGGACAGTCAAGAGATGATGCACTCAAAAATAGGAGCTCTAAGGGAGGGAGTCGAGAAATTTGTAATTCCTTCAAATTTGGAAAACGAGGAGCTCCCTAAAATATTAGATTTATGTAGTGGTATGGGGTATAATAGCATAGCATCATTACGATATAACAAAAATTGTAAAATTGATATGGTAGAATATAGCAAAGAAACATTGTTTTTATCCCTTTGCCTCGATATCCCATTTAAAGAACATGAAATAATAAAAGAAGTCATTGAAAATCATTTAATGAGTGATGAAAATAATAACAATAATAATACAAAAAACAAAAACATAAATATCTATGAAGGAGATGCCAGACAAATATTAATTGATTTGAAAAAATCAAATAAAAAATATAATATAGTATTTCACGACGGATTTTCACCACAAAGGGATTCTGTATTATATACTGTGGATTTTTTAAAAAATATATATGAATTAATGGAAGATGGAGGTATTTTATTATCTTACTCATCATCAATACCGTTTAGAAGTGGATTAATTGAGGCAGGATTTATAATATCCGAAGGAGAGGCAATAGGGAGAAAAAGAGGCATAACAATAGCATATAAAAATCCCAAAAAAATTCGGAGCTCCAACGATTCATTAGAAAATAAAAAATTAAAAAGAATATCGGAAATTGACGAAAGAGTAATTGCACTATCTACTGTGGGAGCTCCCTACCGAGACCCAAATTTTAATTTATGCCATGAGGAAATAATAAAAAATAGAGAAATTGAAAGAAATAATTTAAAAGAAAATTTATTAAAAAAAGGAATTTATTATTCTACAAGACAGATAAAATTGGGAAAAATACCAGAAATATATTTGGAGATACAGAAAGAGAATTTAAATTCCACCGAAATAATTAAAAAAATGAGAAATATGTTACAATAAGCCGTCGGGATTGAACAAAAACCTAACGGTTTTTGTAACTCTCCGTTCGCTTCGCTCACTCCGAAAGCCAACGATTCCGCAACGAAGTTGCGAGCTATGAAAATCTTTGATTTTCATTTAACAAAAACATAGCAGAACAGCAATGCTGGTTTCATTGAAAGGAGCTCCCATAAAGTTAAAAATATCTCTCTATTAATATTCTAAAATTCTTGCATTACTTAATTTTTTAAACCCATTTTTTTTAACAACATATAAATCTTCAATTCTTACTCCAAAATTATCTAAATATATGGCAGGTTCTATCGTAATTACCATATTTTCCTTTAATATAATATCTTCTTTCAATTTTTGGGACAATGCTGGGCGTTCGTGGATTTCTGTTCCAACTCCATGCCCTAATGAGTGAGTGAAATATTTATTATATTCTCCCATCTCTTTCCGTGCTATTTTATCTAATTCCTTAACCGAAACCCCTGCTTTAAGGTTATTTTCGGCTTCTTTTTTAGCATTATTTACGATATTATATATCTTAACATATTTTTCGTATTTTTTATACTCTTGATTTAAAATAACTGTTCTTGTAATGTCGGAACAATATCCTTCCACAGTAGCCCCAATATCCATTAATAATATATTTTTTATTTCGTTATTTGATGGAGCTCCATGTGGTTGTGCCGTTTTTTTATCAGATATGGCAATTGTATCAAATGAGGGTTTTGCACTTCCCTCTTTTTTCATAATATATTCAATTTCTCCCGCCAATTGATTTTCCGTAATTGGTTCTTTGGAGTTTAAAATATAATCTGTTGCGAATTCAATAGCTTTATCGCTTATTTTTGCAGCTTTTTTAATTAATTCAATTTCATCTGGATTTTTTATGGATTTCATTTCATTTAATTTGTCGGATATGATTTTATAATCTTTATCAATGTATTTTAAATATTTTACAGGAAATGAATCTTCCACAGCATTACAATATCTAAAATCCTCCTCTAATTTATCAATTACTTCAACAGAAATATATTTTGTAGAATGAAATATTGCACTTTGATATTCCATTTCTGGAACTTTTAAAATTATTTTATCTCGTTCAACATCAAAAATTAAATAAGAATATGTTGGAGGGCATTTCTCTAAAAAATAATTAATATTTTCTTTTTTTAGAATAATAGCCTTTTTTATGTCATTTCGTATTAAATATATCATAAATTCTTTTATTTTGTGTATTGCCATATTATATCATCTTTTATTTCTCGCGGTTTTATATTTTAATTATAATTTTATAGAATTATAAAAATTTATATTATTTAATAGTAATATTTGCCCCAATTGATTTAATTGCTTCCACAAAATTAGGGAATGATATTTTAACAGCATCCTCTCCTTTAATTATTGTTTTTCCCTCTGCCATCATTCCAGCCACCGTGAAAGCCATAACAAGCCTATGGTCGTGGTATGTCTCCATTTCTGCCCCATTTAATTTTCCAACTCCTTCAATAATTAAACCGTCTGGTTTTTCTGTTATTTTTGCTCCCATTTTAGTTAATTCCTTTGCACAAGCCATTAATCTATCGCATTCTTTTAATCTAACATGTTCGCCGTTATATATTGTTGTTGTTCCTTCCGCAAAACAGCCCAATATAGCAATTGTAGGCACTAGATCAGGAGTATCCTTTACATCTATATCTATACCTTTTAATTTATATGGTCCTTTAATTATTATTTTATCCTCTTCCTCTATTATGGGAGCTCCCATTTTTTTAACAATATTTACTATTTCTCTATCACCCTGTTTTGAGTTTTTGAATATATTATTTATTGTAATATCGGAATTCATAAGCACTCCTGCTGCTATAAAGTATGATGCCGAAGAACAATCGCCCTCCACAGTATAGGAGTATGGTTTATATTTTTGATTTCCTTTAATGATAAATTTGGTTAATTTATTTTTATTTTTCACTTTTTCTATTTTTACTCCAAATTTATCCAATACATCAATTGTAATATCTAAATAAGGTGCTGATTTTAAAGGAGTAGTTAATTCAATGGTAGAATCCATTTTTGAAAATGGCATCGTCATCATTAATGAGGTAATAAATTGGGAGCTCATATCCCCTCTTATTTTTACAACATTATTTTTTATTTCGCCATGTTCTACAATAATCGGGGCGGTTCCGTCTGTTTTAGATGAAAAAGCTCTAATACCTAATTGATTTAAAGCATCAAGTAGCGGTTGCATTGGTCTGGTTATAATAGAGCTATCTCCTGTTAATATGGCATATCCTTCTGGTATTTGGGAGGCTATTCCTGTTAAAATCCTTAGAGTTGTTCCGCTGTTTCCAATATCTACAACATTATTTGGAGTTTTAGGGCTGTTATTATTTCCCACCACAACCCATTTATTTTTATCCGTTGCATCAATTTCGGCCCCAAGCATCATAGCACCATGAACAGACGAAAGACAGTCAGCACTATTTAAAGGACTAATTATTTCAGAGGTTCCGTCTGCCAGTGAGGCACAAATTACTGCCCTGTGGGTGTAAGATTTTGAAGGAGGGGCATTTATAGTTCCCTTTATTTGTTCTGTTTTTTCTATTATTATCACATATACCACCGCTTTTTTATTTTATTGTTGATTATAAATTATAAATATTAATATCATAAATATTATAATATCTTTGGGTATTTATCACATAATATCGTACTAAAATAATAAATCTTAAATCTGAAAAACTTTTTAAACATAATAATTTTATTTCTTCTTATTTCATTATTATATTATCTTATTTTCATTATTCTTTTATAATGTTATATATAGTAAATAAATAATATATAGTAAATTATAGTATGATATACTAAATGTGGTAGTTCTAGAACTATTTATGGTAAAAAATCTGCCAATATCCTATAATATTAAATATATTATTTAATATTAAATATGATTAAATCAGCTATTTTTTCTGATTTATCAAAATAAACTTTTTAAACACACTATATTATATGATAAATAGCTATGTAGTATGATATATTATATACCAAATAATAAACCGTAAATTATATATATAGAAAATAGGAAACTTATTTCCGTAATAGTAAGAGGTGTAATAATGTCAAAAATCGACCAAGCAGTTGAATACATTGTTTCAAATGACGTTAAATTTTTAAGAATGCAATTTGTAGATTTAATGGGTAACCCAAAAAATGTTGCATACCCAATAAAAACAGATGCAAAAGGACTTGATGAATTAAAGGATACCTTAGAAAATGGAATGTTCTTTGACGGTTCCTCTATTGAAGGATTTGTAGGTATTAACGAATCAGATATGGTATTGAAACCAGATTTATCAACGCTATCAGTTTTGCCATGGAGACCATCAGAAAAATCCGTAGCAAGAGTTATCTGTGATGTTTATAAAACAAATGGTAAGCCATTCGAAGGAGACCCAAGAGGGTGTTTAAAAACAATTTTAGGAAAATTAAAAGAAGAAATGAACGGTTCATACTACTTAGGTCCAGAACCAGAGTTCTTTTTAGTAAAACCTGACCCACACAACCCACACAAGATGATTCCTGCTGACGATGGGGGATACTTTGACTTAGAACCTATGGATGAAGCTTCCTCAGTTAGAAGAGATATAGTATTCGCATTAGAAGATTTAGGCTACCACATGGAGGCTTCCCACCACGAAGTAGCAGAAGGACAAAGCGAAGTAAATTTCAGATTTGAAGATGCTCTTAAAACAGCAGACAATGTAATTACATTTAAAACAACTGTTAAAATGATAGCACAACAACACGGATTAACAGCAACATTCATGCCAAAACCATTCTTTGGAATAAATGGAAGCGGTATGCACTGTAATCAAAGTGTATGGTTCAATGATGAAGTATCATTCTACGATGAAACAGCACCATACCAATTAAGTGAAACTGCACTAAGCTATATAGCAGGTATATTGGACAATGCAAGAGCATTAGTAGCTATTACAAACCCAACAGTAAATTCATACAAAAGATTAGTTCCAGGATATGAAGCTCCAGTAAATATTGCATGGGCAAACTCAAACAGAAGTGCTATTATCAGAGTTCCAGCAGCAAGAGGAAAAGGAACAAGAGTTGAGTTCAGAGCTCCTGACCCAACATGTAACCCATACTTAGCATTTACAGTAATGCTCGCAGCGGGATTAGATGGAGTTAAAAAGGGAATGTCAGCTCCTGACCCAGTTGAAGAAAACATATTCAAAATGAGCGAAGCAAGGAAAAAAGAATTAGGAATTGCATCAGTTCCAGCTAATTTAAGTGAAGCTTTGGATGAATTAGAAAACAACAGCATATTAAAAGAAGCTCTTGGAAAACACATATTCGAAAACTTCATAGAATTGAAAAGAGCAGAATGGGACGATTTCAGAACCTCAGTAACAGACTGGGAAACAAAAACATACTTAAAGTTATAAATAAAGAATAAAGTTATAAATATAAATAAGTATTATATTAAATTGGTATAATTTTTCACACAAATATTTTTTTTATTTTTTATTTTTTTAGGGATTATTTTTAATTTAAAATATTTTATATATTTTGAATATATGGAGCTCCCATACTCAAATCAAAAAATTATTTTATATATTTTATCCATTCAATAGTATATCCTATTAATATTGTAAATAGTGGGGCAAGAACCCAACCTCCAATTATATATAATAAAGTTTTCCATTCTACTGTTTTAATACCTTTTGTGAGTCCTACTCCAACAACCCCTCCAATAATTGCCTGAGTTGTAGAAACCGGCATTCCAAATTGAGTAAATAAAAGAACCACAACACCAGCAGACAGTTGAGCTACAAAAGCGCCCAATGGACTTAATTTAACAAGCTTTATTCCGACGGTTTCAGAAACTCCTTTTCCAAATAACAGAGCTCCCAATATTATGGCAATACCGCCCATGAGAAAAACATAACCACTAGTAGATATCGCACCAAGAGCTGTTGGAATGTCATTTGAACCTAAATTATATGCTACAAGTAATCCACTAATTATAAGGCCATATTTTAGTAATTCAGCTCTTTTTAAAATGGATAATTTTGAATGTTCAAATAAATTAAATAATATATATGATACCATTATAGTTAATAATGGAGACAATATCCAGCCACCAACTATTGTGGCAAATAATTCCATATTTGCAGATTTAAAATTTAAGCCAACCAATGCACATATTATAATTTGGTGAGTAGATATTGGTATTTTTTTATATGTAATTATAGTGATAATTATTCCTGCGAGTATGAATGAAGATAATATGCCACCTGAGACAACGGTATCCACAGTATTTCCCACATTATAGGCATTTAAGCAACCAATTAAAACAAAAACCCCAAATAATAACACTAATTTTTTATATGGCATTATTTTTGCCCCAACAGCAGTTCCAATGGCATTTGCTGTATCATTTGCCCCAATTACAAAAGCCACATAAATACCACATAACAATGTTATTAGGTTAAAAACATCAAATATGTTAATCACCAGTTGCTTATAAATATGATTTGGAACTCGTCAGATACATTTTCAATACAATTACTAATTTCTGCAATCCGGTCTACAAAATCACTTAATAATTTCCCCGTCCAAAAAGATTTTATTTCCATATTTACCATGTATTTATAAATATCATGCTGAATTGTATCAATTTCTTCTTCACTTAATTTTATATTTCTAATATGCTCTTTAAATTCTCCGCCATTTTCAAATACTCCCACCAAAGTATTTAATGATTTAAGCATATTTAATGAAATATTTAATATTAATTTACATTTTTCATTAATAAATTCGTCCAGCTCAAAAGTCATTAAATCATATAATAATACTCCATGTTTGATATTGTCAAGAACATCATTTAAAATTTCCACGGAGTGGTGGAGCTCCCTTTTCATACTTGGCAAAAATGCTTCATATAGATTTACTATTATTTCTGTTCTTATTTCGTCCCCTCTCTTTTCAAGCTTAATAATTTCATTTATGGGACTATTATTGCTTTTATCGTCAATATATTTAATTAATATATTAATAGCATCTATTGAGTTAGAAATGTGTCGAGTCAAAAGATTTATAACTTCTTTTTCAGGTTTTCGTTCAAATACAAACATGTATAATAGCACCTCTCCTTGGCAGATATATTAATTAAATATATAATATGATACAATGTAATATATTCATAGTATTTTACTTTTATTTATTGAATAAAAACAATAGTTATTAATAATTATTATAACAACATTATTATTAATTAATTTAATATTTTAATTTTTATCACAATATAAAAAAATATCAAAAAATATATAAATTATTAATCTTATAATACTTATAAATCATACTATATTATAAAATTTTACCAATATTTTCTTATAAGAAAAAAGATATAAAAAATAAATATAAAAGAGGATAATATGAAAGCTTTTGATTTTTTAAATGTCCCAGACAATAATGGAATAACCATGGTAATGGATAAAGGATTGCCACCTAGTTATATTGACGATTATTTAAAAGTATGTGGAGAATACATCACATTTGTAAAATTTGGCTGGGGCACTAGTGCAGTTCAAGATAAGGAAATTGTAAAGGAAAAAATAAAAATTTACAAAAAACATAATATTAAAGCCTATGCTGGAGGTACGCTGTTTGAATTGTGTCATTCAAAAGGATTGTACGACGAATATCTAAAAGAATGTAAAGAATTGGGCTTTGGATGTATAGAAATATCCGATGGTTCAATGGAATTAAGTAAAGAGGATAGGAAAAATGCCATAAGAAAGGCAAAGCAGAATGGATTTATTGTATTATCTGAAGTTGGAAAAAAATCTATTGAAGAGGATAGCAAATTAACCACCGAAGACAGAATAAATATTATAAATGAAGATTTAAGAGCTGGTTCTGATTTCGTAATTATGGAGGGACGAGAAAGTGGAAAATCAATTGGATTATTTGATGAAAAAGGAAATTTAAAAGATAAAGAATTTAAAAAAATGTTGGAATATATTGATACTAATAAAATTATTTTTGAGGCACCTAACAAAAATCAGCAGGTGGAATTTATACTGTCTATTGGCAGTAATGTAAATTTAGGAAATATTGCTTATGAAGAGGTAATTTCCCTTAAAACACTTAGAACAGGATTAAGAGGAGACACTTTTGGGAAGATATAATAATAAAAAATATACTATAATAATATAATAATATTAATATAATAATATAAAATAATGTAGCAATACATTGTCGTGATATAATGGACATAAATGAAATTACAATAATTGGCGGATATAATAAGAATGGAGAGTTAGAGGCAGTAAAGGAGCTAACCGTAAAAAAAGGAGAAATATTTGGTGTTGTTGGAGCCACAGGAAGTGGAAAATCAAACCTAATAAGTGATATTGAGCAATTGGCACAGGGAGATACACTTTCAAAAAGAAAAATTTTGATAAACGGGGAAGTTCCATCAGTAGGAATGAGAAGAGACCCAAGAAAAAGGAGAATTGCCCAATTATCTCAAAATATGAATTTTTTAGCAGATATGACTGTTGAAGAGTTTTTATTAATGCATGCTAAAAGTAGGGGGGTAGATAAAGAAGGGGTCGTAGATGAAATAATAAATTTGGCAAATAATTTAACTGGTGAGCCGATTAAAAAAGATTACAACCTAACTATATTAAGTGGGGGTCAGTCAAGAAGTTTGATGGTGGCAGATGTGGCCGTTATAAGTGATTCTCCTATTGTTCTTATTGATGAAATAGAAAATGCAGGAATAAAAAAGCATGAAGCATTGGAGCTCCTTGCAGGTTATGGAAAAATTGTAATGGTAATTACCCACGACCCAGTTTTAGCACTTATGACAGATAGGCGAGTTGTAATGAAAAACGGAGGAATGACTGAAATTATTGAAACAACCGAGGAAGAAAAAAAAGTATCAGCTAAATTAAACAATATAGATAACTGGATGCTGTCTATGAGGGAAAAAATAAGGCATGGAGAGAGATTAAGTTTAAACGACATAGTTATTGAGGAATTATAGTTAATCTTCAATAATCGTTCTTATATTTCCCTAAATTATTGAGTAAAATCCTTTTAGGATTTTATACAAAAGCGTAGCTTTTGTATACATATTTACTTCGTTTTTAATAATATAATGCAGAGGGATTTCGCCTTTTTAATTGAGGGCATATTCATCTGAAAACAACCGAAGATTGACTATATATGAGGAGATATATAATGAAAATAAGTATAGTAGCAGGAACACCGGGAGCAGGAAAAACATCTGTAATGATACACACCATTAAAAACCTTATAAATGCAGGACATAAACCCGCTGTGGTTAAAATAGATTGTTTATATACCGATGATGATGTAAGATATGGAAAATTGAAAATTCCAACATTAATCGGATTAAGTAAAGATATGTGTCCAGACCATTTTGCAATATACAACACCGAGGAAATGGTGGAATGGGCAAAAAATCAGGATGAAGAAATAGATACATTAATAATTGAAACAGCTGGATTATGTCATAGATGTGCTCCATATACTAAAAATACGCTGGGAATTTGTATTATAGATGCTACTTCTGGTCCAAATACTCCAAGAAAAGTAGGTCCATTTTTAACCAGTGCAGATGTCGTAGCAATTACAAAGGGAGACATAATATCACAGGCAGAACGGGAAGTATTCAGAGAAAGAGTATTGGAAATGAATCCAAATTGTAGAATTTATGATGTAAATGGTTTAAGCGGTCAAGGATGCGGTGAAATAGCAGAGGAAATAAAAGAAACTACACCACTTATAAGTTTAGATAATGAGGAGCTCCGACATAATGCACCATTATGTATTTGCACATTATGCGTTGGAGAAACAAAAGTTTCAAAGAAACACCACAGAGGAGTATTAAGGAAAATAGACGGATTTACAAAATATACAGGGGAATAACTATGGATAATAAAATAATAAAAGAGATATTAAATTTGCTTCCAAAATATAATTGTAAAGCATGCGGATATAAAAGATGTGATATTTTTGCCGGGGAGCTCCTGGATGGGACTACAAAATTGGAAAAATGTCCTTTTTTATATCGTGAGGATTTTAAAAATAATTTGAAGGAATTAACCGAATTATTAAAAGATATCGATTTTAAGGGGAATGGAGATAATATTGATAAGGATATTAAAAATATAAACCGTAGTTGTGCTGAAGCACATAAAATAGATGATAGACTTATTGGTGTATTAGATGGTTATAGTGCCGATTTTTTATTGGACCCATTACCAAATGAACCTTCATGCAGGGAAACCTTAATGATTCCATTTAATATTTCATTAAAAGTCGGGGATTATATACAATATAGGCCGTTGGGCTGTCCAATTCCACATTTTGCCAAAATAATTGAAGAAAAGCAAGGTTTATTCGTTGTGCATATTGAAGGACCTTGCCACAGAATCACAGGAGAGGAAAAAAATTATATAAATGTGGGCATTGCCTTAATTTTAGCATTTGAGGGAACAATTATACACGGAAAAAGTCCCGAGGTAGGGCATACCGTTAAATTTATACCTAATCACTGTATGATGCAAAAAGTTCATTCTGGCGTGGTTATTGAAATTGAAGGAAATAGGATATATATTGAAGGAATTGATTTAAAAGTATGGTAATTTTAAAATTCCTTCGGAATTTATATATTTTTATGTATAGTTAATCTTCGGACTATCTGGGACAAACAAAGGACAGTTCTTGAAGATTAACTATAATTCTTCACTATTAAATATTTCATTATTTAATATTTTTAAAACATTTCTAATAGGCATATTCAATTCTTCGGCTATTTTTTTAGCATCTTCATATTCTGGTTTTATATTTATTATTTCATTTTCAAGATAGGATATTTTTACAGAAAATTCAAATTTCTTACCATTTATATTAATATAATGATTTTTTTCAATTCTATCTGCTTTTACTCTATTTATTTCCTTTATTCTTATTCCTATTGTGCCAGTTTCCTCCATTATTATTTTTGATAATTTCTCTAATTTAGCATAATTTGTAATTACCGATATTATATTTGTAGGTCTGTTCTTTTTTCCAATCCCATTTACTACGAATACTTCTTTGGCACCATTATTTAACAATATATCAAACAAATTACCAATAATTTCCCCCGAAACATCATCTACATTAGTTTCCATTATAATCATATTTTTGTTTATGGTTTCTGTTTCAGTTTTTCCCTCCACAACCCTTAAAATATTTGGGATATTTTTTAATTCCTTAGTTCCTGCACCATATCCAACTTTTAATGGAATAGTTGGCGGAAAATTATCCACTATTTTATCTACTATATTACATAATATGGCAACTCCTGTTGGGGTGCTATGTTCCATATTTATGCTACTGGGGTGGTTTGAGTATTTTATATTATGTTTGCAAAGTATTTCAAGGGTTGCAGGGGCTGGAATGGTTAATATGCCATGTGCTATTTTAACATAACCTCCACCAAGAACAGGGGGCGTGGAGTATATTTTTGAGTTTTCGCTTAAAAATCCATTTTTTTCAAGTAAATACACAGTTCCAACTACATCAAAAACCGTGTCAAGAGATGCCACCTCATGAAGATGAAAATCTTTTTTATGTATTTTTGCTTCAGCATCTATTAAATCCTGAATAATATTATTTATTATATTTTTTGCCTTTTCCGATAAATTTAATTTATTTGATACAATATTTACGGCATTTTTTAGCTCCTCAGGGTTTGAAAGGGATTTTTCTTCATTTATTATTATATCAATTTTTTTTGCATTTATTCCATTTACAAGCTTATCATTTATGGCCACTTTAAAATCTATACGGTTATCCAATTCATTAATGGAATTTATTAGTTTATTTAGATTATTTACCTCGGTTAAATCTACAAGTGCGGATATTATCATATCTCCTGAAATTCCTGATATTTTTGGGTCTATTATTAAGGTTTTCGTGTTCATGTTATCACAAGCATAAAAAGTAAAATATAGTTAATCTTCAATAACTGTCCCTTACCTACCCCAATCTATAAAATAGATTTCTTTGTGTTCGGTAATTTATGGGGGGCTATTTAGTTTAATTATAAAATGATTTAGTGAAATTGTCCGAAGATTGACTATAAATATATAATTAAATATATATGTTATCATCAGTTTAATATAACAAATTAATTAAAATTAATTAACTATATACTAGGGACAGTATGAATAATAAAATTAACGATAATAGTAATAAGTGTAGTAATAATATTAATAACAATTGTGATAATAAGCTAACCCATTGGGAAAAAGTTGCCAAAAGAATTAACGAAAATACATATATTTTAAAAATAGCCTACGATGGAAATAATGACGGTTTTCAAAGCCACCCTCATAAAAAAAATAATGTATGTGATATTATAATTAATGCACTATTAAAATGTGGATATATGGATAAAGAGGAAACAAAACCACTATTGCGAGGGGGTAGAACAGATAATGGAGTATTGGCATTGGGAAATTTTATAATTGTAAATTTAAACCAAGAACCTATATTGTCCCATGTTTATGCCAAATTAAAATATACTGGCGTATGGGTATTAGGATATAGTAAAATCTCGGAGCTCCCTGAAATTAAATATAGGCATTATAAATATATACTACCAAATGAAGGACAAAATATAAATTTAATGATAGAGGGGGCAAATAAATTAATCGGAACTCATTCCTTTCATAATTTATCAAAAAGAGATAATACAAAAAATAAAAACCCATTACGGACAATATATGATATAAAAATAAAAGAAAATGATTTTTTCATTACTATTGATATTTTTGGTAAAAATTTTTTATGGAATATGGTGAGGCGAATAGTTACAGCACTATCGGAAGTAGGAAAAGAAAATAAGCCTTTAAATTGGATTGATAAATTACTGGATATAAACCATACAGAAGGTGTTGCCCCAGCTCCTGCAAATGGGCTTATTTTGGTAGATGTAAAAACAAATATAAATTATATACGGGACGATTATGTAATTGGAAAATTTAAAGAAGAATGGAGAAAGAATTACAGAAAAAACACAGCAGATGCTGGGGTAAGTATGAATATGTTAAATATAGTCAATCTTCAAAAACTGTCCTATGATAGTCCAAAATAATTAAATAATTATAGGTTTAATATTATATGTATTATGCATAATACAGTCTTATCTGCGTATCCTATGTGTGAAAAAGTTCGAAGATTGGCTATAAATTCAAAGCGTGATAATATATGGAAAAATACATCACTTCAATAAGTATTGACATCTCCTATGATGATGTTAAAACAAATCCTATTGTAAATAGTAAAATCGAGAGGGAGCTCCAAAACATCAACAATAAAAACAAAGGAGTAAAATCTACAATATCAAATATTACGGGAGATGATATTGTAATTACCTCATTGGTTCCAGAAAATTTAATAAATGAAACAAACAAAAACATATTAAAAATATTAAAAAAATATGCCGAAGGATTTGACGACTTAAACGGATTATCGGATAATCCAGATGATGCGGGAGAAAGTATATCTTATGCTACGGCAAAAGTTGCTTCTGATTACGGGGATGCTTTAATTATATCATTTGATACCTATGGGGGAGAGGACATGGTAAATGAAATGGCCTTATTTGTTAAAGATATTGGGGAGAAATATGGCTTTGATGTTGGTTGTAGCATATATGATAAACCAAAAAATATTGAAGGCATTGGATATACGGGAGTTTCAACAGACGACCCTGTTATAATAATTACATTTAAGGCGTTGGAGGAGCTCCCAAAATTAGCAGGAATAATATTTGGGGGATTGTTAAGTTTTGATAATTTATATTTTGTTAAAAAAGGAACTGGGACAAATATATTGCCTCCAGGGGTAATTTATACAATGTCGGCTTTTTTAAATGGAAATGTAATAGATTTATATGAAGGCATTAAAAGAAGATATAATTTGCTTTAATTTAATTATTTTTTTATTTTTTTATTTTTTAATATCTAGTATTATATTCAAATATATTTGAGAAATATTAAAATATATCAATTAATCGGAAAGCATAAATATTGTGTTTGTCTTTATAATTATATGTCTAAATTAGACCTTTGGAAATAAAAAATAAAATGTGGCTATAAATAGGTAGAATAGAAGAGCTTTCAATAGTTTTTCAATAGTTGGAAAGGACGCGCTAAGAAGAGCCATAAAAGATAAAATAGCAAAATCTAAAGAAATATTAAAAAACATAGATTAATTTAAATGGCGGGATTATGAATCCAAAGATGATGAAAGAAATGATGGACTCCGAAATGTGCAAAGAGATGGCACCCAAGATGATGCCTGAAATGATACCCAAGGTTATGGAAAAATATTTAATGAATATTCCAAAAAATGAAAGGGAGGAATTTATAAAAAAGATTGTAAATATAATCGTATCTAAAAGTAATGAATGCGAATTATCGGCAACTTTTATAAATGATTTTGAAACTTCAACAAGCATTAAAGGGCTAAAAATAAATTCAAAAGGAGGTAAGGGAGCTACAAAGGATTCAATATCTCCTATGGATTTGTTTTTGTCTGGACTTTGTGGCTGTGTTTCCATTGCAGTTGGGAGGGCCCTTAGTGAAAAAGAAATAAATGGAAATATTAAAGTTGATGCATTGGTTAAAAAGAGTTTTGAAAAAGGATGCATTGAGAAGATAATATTAAATATCCATGCTAAAATTGATGACAGTTTAAATGAGGATGAATTAAAAGAGTTAATATTAAAAGGCTCTAAAAAATGTCTTATAAGTAATTCATTAGGGTGTGAAATTGAAAAAAATATAGTTATTGAATAAATTTTATATTATAATCATAATATAATTTTAATTTTAATTTTTTAATAAGGTGATATATATGTGGTTTTCTCCAATGGATATGATGGGAAATGACTTTGGAATATTTGGTTTTATGTTTTTTGGATTTTGGGGCATAATAAGAATTATAGTATTTGTATTGGTTGTTTTGGACATACTTAAAAGAGATGAGTTGGGCACCATTGAAAAAATTTTATGGCTATTGGTTGTTTGGTTTTTGGGAATAATTGGAGCTATAATTTACTACCTACTTTCAAAAAGAAAATAATATGATTAAAGATGTCGAAGTTTTGGGAGCTCCGTATGTGGTCCAAATTTATGGTAAATTAAATAATTAATAATTAATAATTAATTATAATCTTATTTTTTTATATTTTTGTGATATCATGAATATTAAAGATGAAATTGGAGTAATTGGGATAGATGATGCGCCATTTAACAGAATGGACAAAGAGGCAATATTAATAGGAACATATATTCGGGGAAATAAAATTATAGATGGTGTTTATTTCAAAAAAATAAATAGGGACGGATTGGATTCAACAGAAAAAATAATAGAAATAGTAATGGGAAAACATAAAACTAAAATAAATGCCATATTTTTGGATGGAATAACATTTGGTGGATTTAATATAGCAAATATCTATAAAATACATGAAGAAACAGGAATTCCCGTTATAGTTGTTATTGATAAAATGCCAAATCGCCAAAATATGATTGAAGCCTTAAAAAAACATTTTAAAGATGGCCCTATAAGAATTTCTATTTTAAAATCATTTCCAAAACCAGAATATCTTGAAGGAATATATGTTCAATATATCGGAATTGAAAAGGAACATTTAAGGGCAATAATTAAAAAAACAAAGTTAAAAAGCAAAATTCCAGAATGTTTAAGAATATCCCATTTAATAGGCAGGGGATTTTTAGATTTGTAGTTAATCTATGTATGACATAATATTTCTGCATGGAGATTTTAAAATATAGTTAATCGGTCTTTTTCATAAATATGCTATGATTAAAAGCCAAAATCACTACTACATTACAAATAATAAAGAAATTCATTAATAATAGAACGATAAGAGACAGTTATTGAAGATTAACTATAAATAATCATAAAGTGATTGTGGGCCATATACTACATTTATTACTTTATTATATTATACGACATTACAATAACACTTTCGTAAAAAATCATAAATTATATATATTATACGACAAATATATTGCCAGTATTTGAGGTGATAACATTAATAAATTAATATTATTATTGGGACTATCCATAATAGGATTAGTGATGTTTAGTGGATGTGTTCAGGACGATAGCTCTAACACTCAATCCACTATTCCAACATTAAAAGTTGCGTATCTACCAACTGACCATCATGCATCATTATTTGTTGCAGCAAAAAATCCAGACTTGTTTAAAAATGATGGTATATATTTAAAAGAAATAGAATCTAAAAAGAAATATGAATTATATGACAATAATAAAAAAGTAGCAGATGTAGAATTAATACAAATAAATGAAGGGGGAGCAAAGATTATGGCTTTGATGACCCAGGACCAAATCGATATAGGATTTAATGGGGTCCCCCCCGCAGTATTTGCAATTGATAAAGGTACAAAAGCAAAAATAATAGGTGCGGTAAATAGTGAAGGTTCTGCTGTTGTAGTTAGAAAAGAAATTCCAGTAAATAATTGGGATGAATTTGTTAATTACATAAAAGAACAACATAAAAAAGGAGAACAGGTAAAAATAGGACATCCACTACCTGTTTCAATTCAATATGTAATGATAAAAAAAGCCTTAGAATATGAAAACATAACCTACACAGAAAAAACAGACGATTCTGCAATGGTAAAACTTATTAATTGTAAAGGACAAGGTGCAATGCCTAATCTCCTTAGTACAAAAGAATTAGATGCAGTAATAGCATGGGAACCAACACCTGAAGTTATAAGTATAAAAGACATAGGTAAAGTAATCGTGTATAGTCATAACCTACCCCCAAAAGGAGAATGGGCAAATCATCCATGCTGTGTTTTGGTGGCATCAGAAGATGCACTAGCTAAAAAAAGCGACGCAGTAAATAGCTTCTTAAAATTAATGAAAATTTCTACAAATAAAATAAATGAAAATATATCCTTAGCAATAGAATCCAGTTCAAACTGGCTTGGTGTCGATAAAGAAGTAGAACAAAAATCAGTTCCAAATATTGGATATATCACAAATCCAAAATCAGTTGAAAAAGGAACTGTGGATTTTGTAATGGTTTTAAACAGTCAGAACTCTCTTACTGGGGTATTAAAGAATGTAGGTGAGGAAGAGGCTAAAAACATATTATTTGATATGGGGCCATACGATAAAATTACCAAATAATAAAAATATATTTAACTAATTAATTTTTTTTATTTTTTATTTTTTCAATGATTTAGATAATACTCTAATTATATCTCCGTCCGATATAATCCCTACTAATTTATTATCTTCTTCCACCACAGGAAGTTGATTTATGATTTCCTTTGAATACCCGAATTCATCCATTTTATTTATGGCATCTAATATGGTATTTTCAGGATTTACAGATATTACTTTTTTAGTCATAACATCGCTAACTTTTGTATCTATTGTATATTTATCTATTATAAGATTATATCCTATGTCTGTGGTAGTTATAATGCCCATAATCTTTTTATCAGCATCTACAATAGGAAGGCAGCTTATTTTATGTTTTAGAAGGATTTCAAAAGCTTTTATTACTCCTTCGTCTGGTGAGCTATATATAATATCCTTTGTCATTATTTCTTTAATTTTTTTATTAAATATCTTTTCCATAAATATCTCCAATTATTGTTATTATATATCACAATATTAGGTAATTGATATTTATTAAATGTCCGATTTACTTTAAATGAAAAAGTATAAATATAATTATATTATAAAACTCTTGCAGTTTTACCATGATTCCCCATAATAGCTAAAATATTTAAAATAACAAAGAAGATAATGCCATTATTATTTAATAAAATAACATTTAAGCTTCTTTTAATAATAAGGAAAAAGTTTTCAAAGTCGCACACCCCATATATAATATTTAAAATAAACGAGGACTTATATGAATAAAATATACGAGACAATAAAAACGGCAAAATTATCCCATAAAAATAAAGTTTCAGATAGTATTGCTAAATTTGGCAATATTGAAATTTTAGAGTATGCAAATAATAACAATGAGGATGACCATAATGCAATTGCTGAATATGGGGCATGTATATATGATACAT
This sequence comes from Methanococcus aeolicus Nankai-3, assembly GCF_000017185.1. NCBI lineage: Archaea > Methanobacteriati > Methanobacteriota > Methanococci > Methanococcales > Methanococcaceae > Methanococcus > Methanococcus aeolicus. Next base: position 183,140 of record NC_009635.1, read on the forward strand.
TTATATGGTCAAAAGAGATTTTAGAGCCATTTGAATTAATAATATGGAAAAAAACAATAAAAAAAGAAATGAGTTTGGGGAAAAATATATACAATATGGCAAGGTTGTATAGAATTGATGATTTTTCGGAGCTCCGAGATTGTGCAAAAAAATATAATATAAAATATTTTGACTGTTCAAATCCAAATAAATTTCAAGAATTGGAAAAATATGCAAAAATAGACAATTCATCCTCTCCTTCCTCTTTTTCCTCTTCATGTCCTAATTTAATAATTACAATAATGGGAACAGGAATGAGAAGTGGAAAATTCACAACGACGATGATATTAAGAGAGGAATTAAATAAATATTTTAATATTGGTATGGTTGGGACAGAACCTCAATCACCGTTGTGTGGAATTGATGAAATGGTGATACCTCAATTAATTCCATTGCACACCGTAGCACCAGCCATATGGGGGGCAATTAATAAAGTAAATTCAAAAAATAAAAATCTCGATGCAATAATAGTATCCAGTCAAACGGGGATTTATTCAAATCCGTTGGATATAGGAACTGGTAGAGGTGGAGGAGTTGTTAGTTTAGCTATATTGTTAGGTTCAAAACCAGATTATATAATATTGGCATCTCATACGGTAAATATTGAGGAAATAAAAAAGAATATTGAAGCTATTGAATTATTAAGTGGTAAAAAGGTTATAGGAATTACCATAAATAGTAAAAATATGGATTTAAAACAGGCAGAACTAAAAAATAGGTTAAATGATATATCCAATAAATTAAATATCCCTGTTGCAGAGTTAATAAAAAAAATTAATTTTGAAGAATTTATAAATTGTATGGTTGATATCATAAGAAACCACAAAAAAATAAAAATATAATAATAAAAATATAATAATAAAATTTATAGTTGGTTTGCCAAATTTTTACTAATGGCAATTATTCCTAAAATTGGTGGAGCTCCCAAAGGTTCTGGAAATACAGAGGAATCACAAACGAATAAATTGGGTATTTCTGTTTCTAAATCTTTATTTACCACTTTGCCAATGGCACAGGTTCCCGATGGATGCGAACCTCTTATAATGGTCGTATATGTTTTATTTATTCCCACATCTTCCAAAATATTTGAAGCTATTTCACTTCCTTTGGATAATAATTTTTTATCGTTTTCTGTTATTTCTTTATATGCGTGGTCTTTTTCTACAATCCCATTATTTTCGTCTTTTATTTTAATCATTAATCCATAAATATCATTATCTTTTAGATTTTTGATGCCGTCATTTTTAATATTATCATACAATAATTTTGAGTAATGGGGGGATATAATAATATCATTATTATATTGATTATATATTGTCATAGGTATGGAGCTCCTTAAATTGGCATCTTTTAAAATTCCGCCTATTGTTATGAACATATCTACAAATAAATTTTTTCCCAAATGTTCATTTTGTAGTGTATTACTTAATATTCGTGGTGAATTTATTCCCCCTGCTGAAACAATTGTAGTTTTTCCTTTAATGGTTTTTCTAATGGTTTTATCGCCATTGTCAATAACAGTATCTATTAAAAATATTTCTTGTGATTTATCTTTTTTAATACCAATTACTTCACAATTATTTATTATTTTACTGTTAAATATTTGTGTAGGTTCAAAAGATGAAGTCTTTTGTAGATTATTATTTCTGTATTCCTTCAAATAATTTAATGGAGTCCATTTTGCATTACATAACATACTTGTACAATTTCCACATTTTGTGCATTTTGAGAAATTTATATATTTGGGAGTTTTTTTAAATCCATATTTTTCCATTATATTTTTTGAGGTGTTGTCAATATAATCTAATGGGGCAGTATTTACGCTTAATTCTTTTTCGATTTCATCATATAATTTATTTTGATTTTTATTATTTATTCCAATATTTTTTAAATCTATTCTTATGGCATTGCCCACGGAATACATGGAGCTCCCCCCTAAACCATTTAAATATAAAATCTGAAGCTCATTTCCTTCTTCTACATATTCGGGTTTGTCTCCTTTTTCAATAAGTAATATTTTTTTATTGGGGTATTTTATATTTAACTCTTTAAAAAGGGAGCTCCCTCCAACACCAGAACCAATAATTATAAAATCATATATCATAATATCATACACCTTTACCATGTTATGTTATTTTATTACAATTGTTCGTTCAGGAATTTTTACAATACAAATATTATGTTCCTAATATTTTATAGTATTATCGCAAATAATTCTCAAACATAATATATATTATTTAATGTTATTTACCAAATAATATAAATAATAAATATATATATTAATAAAAAATTAAACTACACTGATTATAGTCAATCTTCGAACATTGAAGCTAAGCTTCAAGTAATAAAATACCAAAGGTATTTTATCTGACTTGGCATCATACTTGGTGTCGAATAAAAGTAAATAATCTTTTAAACTATAAAATACAGTTAAAAGATGTTTAGATACATGGACTGATAAAGGACAGTTAATTAAAGATGACTATATTAACACTAAATGGTGATTATATGCTAATAGTATCGGGTTCAAATTCTCAAAATTTGGCTCACAAAGTTTCAAAATTAACTAATTCAAAACTAATTAGAACAGAATTTAAAAAATTCCCTGATGGGGAGCTATATGTAAAAATAAATGGTAGCGTAGAAGGAGAGGATGTTTTCTTAATCAATACCCAAAATAACCAAAATGAATCAATAATAGAAACCATATTATTATGCGACGCATTAAATGATGAAGGGGCAAGAAGTATAAACTTAGTAATTCCTTATATGGCTTATGCTAGACAAGATAAAAAGTTTAAAGATGGTGAATCAATTAGTATTAGAGCTTTGGCAAAAGTTTATTCTACCATATGCGATAGCATATTTATAATAAATCCACATGAAAAAGATATATGTTCTTTTTTTGATGTTCCGTTGGTATATGGTGATGCAGTTCCCGAAATTGCAAAATACATAGCCAATAAATACGATGGCTCAAATTTTGTAGTGCTTTCTCCAGATAAGGGAGCAATACGAATGGCAAAAGTTGCATCCAATATATTAAATTGCCCCTACGATTATCTTGAAAAAACCAGAATATCTCCAACAGAAATAAGCATTGCACCAAAAAATTTAGATGTAAAAGATAAGGATGTTCTTATCATTGATGATATAATCTCAACAGGTGGAACTGTGGCTACAACTATAAAGATGTTAAAGGAACAAGGTGCAAAAACAGTTATAGCATCATGTATTCATCCTGTTCTTATTGGTGATGCATTGAATAAATTATTTGATGGAGGGGCTGATGAAGTCATTGGAACAGATGCATATTTGTCCGAAGTTAGTATAATTAGTGTGGATAATATTGTTGCAGATTTAATTAATAAACATATTAATAATATATAATTGAAACATATAATTAAATATAAGAAAAATGTGAAAAACTATATAAAAAGGTGTAATCATGGTAAAATTGGGATTTGTTATAGCTGAATTTAACAGAGATATAACTTTTATGATGGAAAAACTTGCAGATGAACATGCTGAGTTTTTGGGTGCAGAAGTCCCCTATAAAGTAATGGTTCCGGGAGTTTATGATATGCCCGTACCAATAAAAAGATTGTTGGAAAAAGAGGATGTTGATGCAGTAATCACAATAGGTTGCGTAATAGAAGGAGACACAGAACATGATGAAATAGTTGTTCATAATGCAGCAAGGAAAATTACAGATTTATCATTACAATATGACAAACCTGTTGCACTTGGAATATCCGGTCCAGGAATGACAAGAATGCAGGCAGAAAGAAGAATAGATTATGGTAGAAAAGCTGTTGAATCGGCTGTAAAAATGGTTAAAAGATTAAATGATTTATAATTTTTCATATTTTTCGTTTTAAATAATTTTTTACCTTATTATATTATTGTATTTTTATATTATTTTTATTTAGGTGTGTGATAATATGGATATTTTAAAAGAAGAATTTGAAATAATAAAACAAAGAATAAAAGATAAACCAGAAGGTTCTTATGTGGCCTACCTTACAACAGCCGACAAAAAAACACCAATAAATAAAATATGTGAAAAAGTAGGGGAGGAGGCAACTGAAACAATTTTAGCCGCAAAAGACCAGGATAAACAAGAGTTAATATATGAAAGTGCGGATTTAATTTTTCATATCTTGGTGCTATTGGCCAACAATGGTATTGAATATGAGGAATTAATGGAAGAATTTGAGAGAAGAAGAAAATAAATATGATATATTTGGAAACTTTTTTACAACTTTTTTAACATAATATAATAGAAGTCTCAAAATTTACCAGTTGAAAAATAGGAAAAAATGGGAGCTCCTACAATATTTTTAATTTTTTATATATTAATCAATATCATTTAATTTTAATCCCATAATTTTTAATATTCTTATAATGTCCGTTTTTGAGATTATTCCAACTAATTTTCCGGTGTCGTCTTTAACATATATTCGTTCGGAATTATTCATTTTATGGAGCAATTCATTAAAATCGCCATATTTTGATACTACAATAGGTGGTTTCATTATATCGCTAACGAGAATATCATCACTAACCGCTACTATATCATCAAATGATACACTACCTATTAATTCTCCGTTAGTATCTACAACAGGATAGCCCATATATTTATATTTGAACATCAAATCTACTAATTCTTTTGTTGTAGTTTCCGGTGGCACTGCAATTATCTGGTCTGACATTATCTCATCTATTTTTATCCTGTCAAATATACGGTAAGTAAGTAAAGTGGCATATTCTTGATGAGCTCCGAAATATATAAACACAGCAATTAATAATAATATTATATTAAATGATATAATTCCATAGCCAAACATGAGCATTGAAAAAAGCTGACCAATTGATGATGCAATTTTTGTAGCTTTTAAATAGCCTATTTTGCCAGATATTAGTGCTCGCAATATTCTACCTCCATCCATGGGGAAAGCAGGAAGCAAATTAAATAATCCAAGAAATATATTTAATATTCCCACCGTTGAAAATAATAAATATTCCATTGAATCTATTTTTAATAAATTAATATCATAAAAAGAGGATAAAGTCAAAAATAAAACCCCTAAAATCATACTTACAATAGGCCCAGCTATGGCTATTTTAAATTCTCCTTTCTCAGGAATTTTATCCATTATGGCCATACCACCAATTGGTAATAGCAATATTTTTTCTATATGGACACCATATTTTTTTGCCACAAAAGAATGCCCTAATTCGTGCAATACTACTGATGAAAATAAAAATAAATATAATATAAATCCGCCAATCCCCCAGAAATAATAAACTGCCAATAACAATAATAAAAATGTTATGTGGAGCTCTATTGGAATTCCCATAATTTTTAGTAATTTAAATGATTGCATATTAATCCCTCCATTTTTAATATGTTTATGTATGCATTAATATTAATTATATTCTTTATATTATTATATTATTTTTATAGCTTATATATCATTATGCATTATGGAGCAATATAAATAGACATAATGGCCTACCATAAAGACAAATGGCTATACAATAATAAAGGGCAGAGACACTTTTGGTTTAGCTATCCTGATTAGCCCAATTTATAGTCAATCTTCGGTCGTTTTCATATGGTATGCCACAATTAAAAAGCCAAAATATATTGTTATATTACTAAAAACGAAGTAAATATGAGTAATAATTTCTCAAAACTCCGAAGGAGTTTTTACGACCTCAAAATTCCAGAGGAATTTTTACGATAGGATGAATAAGGGCGGTTATTGAAGATTAACTATGGTTGTCGATATAGGGTGAATTGACAAAACAGTCCTTTTATAGTCCGAAACAATTAAGAATATCTAGGTAATAATAAATATCCCAATTACCTATGTCATTTACGAAAATTGTTCGTAAATTTACTATACTATAAATAATTAACTATAAATATTCTAAATAATATATTGTGTAGATAATATATATTAAACCATATTAAAGGTGATTGAATGAACGGAGAAAAAATAACTTTAAGTGTTATAAAAGCTGATGTAGGAGGATTATGTGGTCATACCTCGGCACCTGAGGAATTAATGGACGCATGTGAATTCGTGCTTGAAGAAGCCCTTGATGAGTTAATAATTGATTACTATGTCACCAAATGTGGAGACGATGTAGATTTAATCATGACCCACCAAAAAGGAACAGATAATAAGGAAATACATGGGTTGGCATGGAGTGCATTTGAGGAAGCCACAGAAGTGGCAAAAGAATTAAAATTATATGGTGCCGGTCAAGATTTACTTTCCGAAGGTTTCACTGGAAATGTAAAAGGAATGGGTCCGGGCTGTGCTGAAATGGAATTTGTTGAAAGACCAAGCGAACCTGTTATAGTATTTTGTAGTGATAAAACAGACCCCGCAGCGTTTAACCTTCCATTTTATAGGATGTTTGCAGACCCATTTAATACGCCAGGATTAGTTTATGACAAAAAAATGCAAACTGGATTTGATTTTGATGTATTGGACATATATCAAAACAAAAAAATATTGTTAAATACTCCAAAAGAAACATATCAATTATTGGCATTAATTGGAAATTTGGAAACTTATTCTGTAAAAAGTGTTTATAGAGCAAGAGATGGGGAAATTGCCGCAACATGCAGTGCAGATAAATTAAGTAAAGTTGGAGGAAAATATGTTGGTAAAGATGACCCTGTGGCAATAGTGAGACCTCAAAGCGGTATGCCATCAGTAGGGGAAATATTGGAAGCATTTGCTAAACCACACATGGTTCCAGGATGGATGAGAGGATGCCACTGGGGACCATTGATGCCTGTTGGTGAGGACGATGCTAACCCAACAAGATTTGATGGACCTCCAAGAATTTTCGCATTAGGATTCCAGCTTTCAAAAGGTAGATTGGTGGGACCAAATGATTTCTTTGCAGATGTTGGATTTGATAGTGCAAGGAAAAAAGCATTAGAAATGGCAGATATGATTAGAGAAATGGGGCCATTCCAGCCTCACAGATTATCTGAGTCTATGATGGAATATAGTTCAATTAAAAAAGTATTGGCCGATTTAGAGGATAGATTTGTGCCAAATGAAAAACATGAAGTCGTAGATAAATTAACCTATGATGTAGAAGACCAAAGTTAATTATTTAAGATTTAATATTTTTTTCTTTTGGGAGCTCCCAAATACACCATAATATATATACGCTAAAATTATTAAAAATATGGACATAGAACTTATTAGCGTAGCATAAGCTCCCCCAATTATTCCTATTTTTGGTATTAAGGTATAATTTAAAATTATATTTAATAATATTCCTACAATTAATATATAAAGTGGTATTTTAGCCCTACCTAATCCCTGTAATGATGAGCTACATACAGTATAAGAACTCATAAAACCTGCTGAAATTGACAATATCTTTAAGCAATTCACGGCATCATTGTTAACAATTCCAAAGAATAATTTTAGGAGCTCCCCCGCAAATATAAATACCACTGCAAGAACAGGAATTACAATAAAGAAATTTAATAATAAACCTTTTTTTAAATAATTAATATCCTTGGTTTTTGCTATTCGTGGTATTAATGGTATGGATATCGCCGAAGCAAATAAAAATACCGCCCGAGATAATAACGAAGCATAACCATAAATACCATTATCATACGCTCCCAATAATGACATAATGGCAATACTATCAATGTCATTTAAAAGACGATATGAAGCGGTCCCCAATGCTATGGGAATGGCATAATATAATACTTGTTTTACCTTTTTATTGTGTTTATTGTCCCATTTAAATAAATTTATGTTTTTTATATTTATATTATCTATTTTAATATATTTTAATAATAAATAATATCCAAAAATCCCGCCAATTAGATATGCAAAGGATATCGATAAAAATGCACCCATTACACCAAATAATAAGGCAAATATAATTAAAAATATTATTTTTGAAGTATTTTCAATAATCCATGTTAAAGACAATTCCTTTATTTTTAAACTGCCCTGCAAAACTCCTCTATTCCACGAGATAAATGAAGAACATATAACAGCCAACACCACAGCAATATATATACTAATATCTATGGTAGAATAACCTCCCCCCAATATATATTTTAATAGTATTATTATGGGAGCTCCCAATATTGAAAATAATATCATGATTTTTAAAATAGATATTATCCACTCATTATTAGAATTTTCATTTTCTGATAGATGTTTTGCTATTGAAGGCGGTATTCCAGAACAAAAAAATATAGTTATTATATCCATAAGTGGAAGAAGTCCTCTAAGAGTTCCAAATCCTTCCGTTCCTAATATTAAAGCAGTTAAAAAATAAAATAAATATCCCATTCCTTTTGAATAGATATTTGAAAAAATCATAAATATGCTATCTTTTAAAAGTCCATCTTTTTTTAAATTTTTTAAATTAAATGACATGTTACCCCAAAGTAAAATATAGTTAATCTTCAATAACTGTCCTTATCCGTCCTTTGTTATCCTATTAGTAGTATATTGTTATCATATTTTAGTAGGGATACTGATTTAGCTTCATTAATGTATTTAATTGAAAAAGACCGAAGATTGACTATAAGTGATAAAAATAGAAAAAATAATAAATTATTTTATTCTTAATATTATTCAAATTCAATTGTTGCAGGTGGTTTATCGGATACATCTAAAACAACTCTTGCAACATTTGGAACTTCTGAGGTAATTCTTTTACTTATTCTTTTTATTATATTAAATGGCAATTCTGGAACACTGGCAGTCATAGCATCAAGGGATTCAACAAATCGAATAACTACAACCCAGTTGTATTCTCTTATGTCTCCTTTAACTCCCGTTGCCTTGGTATCTAGAACAGCAGCGAAATATTGCCATAAATCTTTATTTAATCCTTCTTTCTCAATTTCTTCTTCTACAATTGCATTGGCCTCTTTACATATTTCCAATTTTTCTTCGGTAATTTTTCCCAATATCCTAACGGCAAGACCTGGACCTGGGAATGGCTGTCTATATGCTATTTCATCTGGAAGCCCCAAGTCTTTCGCCAATAATCTTACTTCATCCTTATATAAATCTCTCAAAGGCTCTACTAATTCAAGCACCATTCCACTAGGAAGCGCTATGTTATGGTGAGTTTTTATCTCTCCTTCACTTTCTATCCAGTCCGGAGCTATGGTTCCCTGAACTAAAACTTCTTCCCCATTTTCTTTTGCAACTTCTTCAAATATTTCAATAAATATTCTTCCTATTATTTTTCTTTTTTCCTCTGGGTCATCTACTCCATCTAATTCTTTTAAAAATTGCTCTTTTGCCTCAATTATTCTTAAATTAAGCCCCATGTCTTCTTTAAATATTTTGTATATTTCCTGAGCTTCGTTTTTTCTCATTAATCCTGTATCTACAAAAACAGCCAAAAGCTGGTCTCCAATCGCCCTAGCTGTGAGAACAGCAGCAACAGCACTATCTACACCACCACTAAGGGCAATTATTGTTTTTTTATCTCCTATTTGTTCCTTTATTTCCGCAATTGATTCTTCTATGAATTCTTTGGTATTCATCATAATTACACCTTTATTTTATTTTTTAATTTATATTAATTTATTTTCGGCCATATATTGTTTGGAATGTCAAATTTCAACAACAGACTGTATATTTTTAAATTATTTTTTTAATTTCTTATCAAGTGCCGATTTTACAAGTCCATCAAATAATGGGTGTGGTTTATTTGGTCTTGATTTAAATTCGGGGTGTGCCTGGGTAGCTATAAAATATGGATGGGTTAAAGTATCTAATTCTATAAATTCCGCAAGTTTTCCATCTGGAGAAGTTCCTGAAATAATTAGTCCATTTTCGGTAAGTATGTCGTGATATTCGGGATTTACTTCATATCTATGTCTGTGTCTTTCAAAAGCTTCCTTTTCATTGTATAGCTTTTGTGCAAGGCTTCCTTCTTTTAAGATTGCTTTATATTCTCCAAGTCGCATCGTTCCCCCTTTGTCCTCAATATCTCTTTGCTCTGGCAAATAATCTATTACTGGGAAGGGAGCTCCCTCATCAAACTCTGTGGAATTTGCACCTTTTAAATTACATACATTTCTGGCGAAATCTATTACTGCACATTGCATACCAAGACATATTCCAAGATATGGGATATTATTTTCTCTAGCATATTTTGAAGCATTTACTTTTCCGTCAATACCTCTTTCCCCAAATCCTCCGGGAATAAGTATTCCATCGAGTTTTTCATCTTCTACAAGTTTATCCATTGTTTCTTTATATGTTTCGTCTCTTAATTCTTCGGAGCTGATCCATTCAATATTTACTTTTGTATCATGTTTGGCTCCCGCATGAACTAAGGACTCTGTAATACTTGTGTAGGCATCTTTTAACATTATATATTTTCCAACAATACCTATTGTAATTTCATTCAATGGATTTACTATTCTATCCACCATTGCCCGCCATTCTTTTAAATCTGGCTTAGAATTATTTGTATTAAGTTTTAATTTATTTATTATTAATTTTGCTATGCCCTCTCTTTCGAGATTTAATGGCACCTCGTAAATTGTTCTGGCATCTTTTGCCTCAATTACGGCATCTTTTTCGACATCACAGAATAAAGCCAATTTTTCCCTAGTTTTTTCGCTTATGGGTATTTCTGTCCTACAAACCAATATATTTGGTTGAATGCCTATTCCTCTTAATTCTTTTACACTATGCTGGGTTGGTTTTGTTTTTATCTCTCCTGCTGTCTTTATATATGGAAGTAATGACACATGGACATATAAAACATTATTATCTCCAACATCTTTTTTAAACTGCCTTATTGCCTCTAAAAATGGAAGGCTCTCTATATCCCCAACAGTTCCTCCAATTTCTACAATAGTTATATCGCAGTTAGTTCCAGTTGATTTTATCAGTTCTTTTATTTCGTTGGTTATGTGGGGTATAACTTGAACGGTTTTACCCAAATAGTCTCCTCTTCTTTCTTTTGAAAGGACACTCCAATATACTTTACCTGTGGTAATATTATTATTTGCACTTAATTTTATATCTACAAACCTTTCATAGTTTCCAAGGTCTAAATCTGTTTCTCCGCCGTCGTCTGTAACAAACACCTCTCCATGTTCATAGGGGGACATTGTTCCAGCATCTATTTGTAAATATGGGTCTATTTTTACCATATTTATTTTAAATCCTCTTGCTTTTAATAATCTTCCTATTGATGACGCCGTGATTCCTTTTCCAAGTGATGAAACCACTCCGCCAGTTATGAATATAAATTTCATAGTAGCTCCTCTGTTATTAAAATAAAATAATAATATTTATAAGATAATAAATTTCTAGTTATATAAATAATATATGCCATAATTTATAACCATTGGGCAAAATAATATAAAAAATTAAGCTATAATATTATATAAAAATATCCAAAAAGATATTAGCATATGTTATGTTTTGCAATATTCTGAAAGACAATATATAATAATTTAAAAAGCGTTGAAATGTTTAATATCTAAATGAGGTCATTAAAAAATAAGATAAATAAAAATAATAAAAAAGAATTATGCTATATTAGTTCCTTGAAGTGCTTTTTGCAATGATTCCTGCATGTCTGTTAATCTTTTTTGCATTTTTTCTTCTTGTTTTGCAAATGTTGTAATTCTTACTTTGTAGGTTTCTACTTTTTCGCTTAATTCTTCTTTTACATCTTCCTTGTTTCTACTTACTAGAATTCCGCCTGCCATTTTATATACGGTGCTATCTTCGGATTTTTCCATTTCTTCCATTGCTTTTTCCATTTCTTTTATTTGGGCTTCCAATTGTTGTTTTTGCATAACAATTGTTTGTAATTGCTGTTGGAGTTGTTGAAACTGCATTAATTGATTTTGAATATTTGCTGGCATATCCATAATTTTCCCTCTTTTACTACTTTATCTTTTTTCATATGTATTTTATGTATGATAAATAAAAACATATCGGAACTATATAAAATAATTATTCAATATTATTATATTGTTAATTTATATATACCTTCCGCCGTCTTTATCCACCGAATATATGAATAAAATGATGCTTTTAATATACTAACTTCATTTGCAAATGAGTTTATGAATAGAATATTATCTCGGAGCTCCATAACACATTTTGACTTAATCTGTGATTCATTATGTTCTATTAATATGGCATTATATATTATTTCTGCCATTTCTTTTGAATCATAAGTTATTTTTAAGGTAAAATTTGGTTTATTTTTTATTTCCATAATTAACCTTGTATGTATTATTTATATTTTATTTTTATTATTTTATTATTTTATTATTTATTGTATTATTCCTTATCCATAATTTTAATAGACTTAACTATTATTAAAGGTCCTATTTTTTCATCTTTATTATAAAATTGAATATAAAACAAATTTCTACCATCAGAACCTTCAAAACTCATTTTAAAATCTGAATCTTCATTTAGTTCATCGAAAAATTCTAAAAACAGTTCTTTATAGTTGTATTCCCCACATTCTTCATTATATAGTCTGTCAAATGATATGTCTAATAGTCTAGTGGGGTTTGCTATTTCTTTATTGCATACTTCTCTTTGAAGTTTTGCAGATATTAGCATGGAGATTACCTGATTATTTCTGGTATCATGGAGCTCCACCCTGCCAGGATTTCCAGTATATTCTCCGACTAATATATATTTAGGATATTTTTCAGATATTTTATTTATGGGAGTTTTACCTCTGTTAAATACTGACAATCCCAAAACTCTTGCTAAATCATTTACAAAACTTCGGGTTTTTTGAGAAGGTTTTCGTGATGTTGTTATTATCATCTTGCCTTCACTTCTTTAATTATTCTAGTTCTTAATTTAATTAATAACTTATTACTACAATATGGACATTTTGCTTTCATTCCTAATTCATCCTGGGTAATAATTCTCCCGCAGTTTGAACATTTATATTCTACCATAGTTCCACCAAATAACATAAAATTAGCATAATAAAATAAATATGGTCTGTTCGAGAATTTTTATAGTGAATAGCATTTCGAGATTTTTACAATCGTAAAAATTGCTGTGCAATTTTAAGATGTTTCAAATAAATATTACTTAACCATATGATTTATAACAAACATGCTTTTTGAACATTAAAAAATTCATTTGAGATTTTGTCTAATTTTCTCGTTACACTCGAAAACACACTACAAATTTAAGCATATATTTAACATATTATATCTAAAAATAAAAATAAATAATAATTTAATAAATAACTACTAAATAACTACTAATAGATTAGATAAGTATATATTTATTAAATTTAAATTTCCTTGGTTTTACTTTCAATTACTCTTCTAATAGCCTTAGCTACTACTTTTCCTGCACCAGTTTCTGGGGTATATGCCCCTCCTGCCATTTTAGCACCGCATTTTTTACATTCCCATATGGATGTACTGATTCTTTTTAATTTCATAAATCCACATACGGGACATTTATATGCTTTCTTTTGTTTTATTTCTACATCTCTAACTCTAACTCTAACTTTTCTTCCGTATCTTGCTCCAAACCTACCGGCTGAACCGATTTTTTTTGTATGGCTAAATTCTACCATTTTAATCACCGCTTTGTATATTATTTTTTTCTTTGTATTTATTTATAAATCTATGTTTTATATAATAATAAATCATTTTAGAATATTAATATCGCTTTAATATTTTTGTTTGAACATTTCCTTTTGTAATTTTATTTAAATGTCCGTAGAATTCAGTTTCAATACCACTTGGAATCTCTATAACAAAAACAAGAGAACCGTCTGATTGCCATTCTTCTTTTTTTATGGTTCCATAATTACTAACTGAATGGTATGCAGTTGTGGAATATTCTGCTGGAATTCTAACAGCAAGATCTCTTTTTTCAAACTTAATTGGAATTAATCTCCTAATATCCTTAATAATATCCGGAATTTGTTCTTCGGCACTTTTATAAATATCTATGTTTGCCCGTATTTCCTCCATTACTTTTTCAATTCTGTTTGGAGGGTGAGGTGTATCAGTTTGAGGGTTTATGGTGTTTCTTGCAATTAAAGAAATGATTTGTTTTCTTTTTTGTTCCTTCATTTCTTTTCTCTGCTGTGAAGTAAGTTGAACTGTTCCCTTTAATACAATTTTTTTTGCAACTTCCTTTTTATCAGTAGTTCCAAATATTTTTTCTAATAATTCATCTGGGACCTTCTCTCCTTTTCCAGAATCCTTATATATGTCCTCAGATGCTAGTATTTCAGAAATATCCAGTTTTTGCCCTTCTTTAAATTTAGCAGACAGATAAGGGTCCACCAATACCTCAAACTTCTCCCCGTGGGATTGAAGCCGTGCAATTACAGCTTTTTCCAATGGCACCATAATATCTCCTTTTTTTATTTATATACCTTTCGATTATATAATCATTTTGATATATGATTTTATATGATACATTTTAATAAATGACATTGATATTTTAATTTATTTATTATCTAATTTATCTATCCTATATGTATTAATTGTCAATTTTACCCATCTCGTTATTATCTCCATTTTCCTCAGCATGTTCCTCTTCCTTTTCTTCCTTTTCTTTTTCATCTTCTATTTTATCGGACACTTTTTTTAGGAGCTCCTTAATTTCCTCAAATTGTAATTTTTTTACAACTTTTTCGTCATCTGTAATAATTGCCATATCTATATTTTCAGGCAATAATGCCATGTTTGATGACTTACTAAGGGCATATAAAGCAAGTTCAAGAGCTTCCTCTCTGCTTATGTTTTCATCATATTTTTCTTCAAGTATTTCCATTGCCGAAGGTCTTCCAAATCCTATTGCAGTTGCCTTATATTCAATTAAAGCACCGCTTGGGTCAGTTTCGAATAATTTTGAATTATGTCTATCTATTCCTGCAATTAGTAATGAAATACCAAAAGGTCTTGAACCTCCATGCTGTGTATATGCCTGTTTAATATCACAAATTTTCTTTGAAAGAGCTTCAACGGTCATGGGTTCTCCGTATGTAATTTTATTTATTTGAGCTTCTACTCTTGCCCTATCCACTAAAATTCTTGCATCTGCAATTAAACCGGAACTTGCAGCCATTATGTGCTCATCTATATGGAATATTTTTTCGACTGAATATTTTTCTATCAATTTACTCATTATTCTTCTATCGACTGCTAAAATAACTCCTCCGCTGTATTTTATGCCTATTGCAGTTGTTCCTCTTCTAACAGCTTCTCTTGCATATTCAACCTGATATAATCTTCCTTCTGGGCTAAATACTGTAATTGCCCTATCGTATCCACCTTGTATTGGATTCATTTGCATATTGTCCCTCTCATATAATTTATATTCTCATATAATAATATTATAATAATATTTATATTATCTTATTTTTTTTATTAAATACATCGTTATGATGTTTTATATTTATATATGGTTTATATGTTGTAGTATATATTGGTTTATATATAATTTTTATTTAGTTTAATTTAACATTGTTTATATACTTATTTATTATAATGTACTTTACGATGTCAAATTTCCAAAGAAAATTTTGAAATTTTATAATTGCAAATATAGTCAATCTTCGGTCTTTTTCACTAAACCATCTCAAAATCGCAAAGCGATTTTTACGATCGTATAAATTTTTCAGAGAAAAATTTAGAGATCATATTAAAGCTAAAATCTCTACCATATTATTAATAAATGAAGAAATTCGTTTACAAAAGCTATGCTTTTGTATAAAATCTCAAAGAGATTTTATTTAATAATGGGACGGATAATGGACAGTTATTGAAGATTAACTATGGTTCTCGAATATACTATATATTATTGGTTGTTCGCATATGGGGCATAACAAAACATATATATACTACATTAGTTAATATTAAATATGTTAATAACCTATTATTAGATATATCGTTAATAATGACATTGAATGTGATACTATGATACCAGTAAGCATATCAGAAGAGGCTATGGAATTTATCTCTGGGAAATTAGAGAAATCAGATTTGGATACCATAGTAATTTATTTTGAAGGATTTGGGTGAGGAGGACCTAAATTTGGAATAGATGTAAAAGCTCCAAAAGAAACTGACGATTTAATATACGATAATGAATTTAAAATATATCTAGAAAAAACCGCAGGGCAGTTTTTAAGTGAGGTAAATATCGTATTAAAAAAGTCAATGTTTTATGGGAAATATCTCTCAATTAAAGGAGCAGGCGGAAGATGCTAAATTAAATTATAGCCAAACCTAAGAACCCTTTTGGGATTAGGTTTTTTCTTATTATTTTTTATTATTTATTATATTTTTTTATAATCTTATTTTTTATATCGTTATATCTTTATAGTCAATCTTCGAACTGTTTCACTCTATATTTATATAAATAAGACTATATTCTATTAATATGTCATATTCAACTAATATTTGGGACAATTAAGGGGACAGTTATTGAACTTACTATATTAACCAATAGTTTTTAATAATTTAAATACAGAGTATAATAAAAAAAAGCATGGTGAAAATATGAAGGCTGTAGTTTTTATTATCGATGGATTAGGAGATAGACCAAACAAACAAGGTAATACTCCGTTAAAAGAAGCACATACTCCCACAATGGATAAAATGGCAAAAGAAGGAATCTGCGGAATTATGAATGCCGTAGATATTGGGGTAGGCCCTGGAAGTGATACGGCACATTTAGCACTACTGGGATACAACCCATATACTACATACACAGGAAGAGGACCCTTTGAAGCTTGTGGTGTTGGAATAGATGTTAAAGCAGGAGATATTGCATTCAGGTGTAATTTTGCCACCGTTGATGACAATCTTACCATCATAGATAGGAGAGCTGGAAGAATAAAAAACACCGAAGAATTAGAAAAGGCAATAGATGGACTTAAAGTAGATGGCGTTGAAGTAATATTTAAACAATCAGGCGGATATAGGGCCGCACTTGTTTTAAGGGGTCCAAATTTAAGTGATAAAATAACAGAGGGCGACCCACATAAAGAAGGAGTTCCAATTCCAGAAGTAAAACCACTTGATAATTCAGAAGATGCAAAAAGAACGGCAACTATATTAAATAAAGTAATAAAAATAGCACATGATAAATTAAACAGCCACCCTGTAAATGAAGAAAGAAGGAAAAATGGGGAGCTCCCTGCCAATGCCATATTGCCAAGGGGAGTTGGTATGGTTCCAAATATTCAGCCATTTAACGAGAAAAATGATATAAAAGGAGCATGCATTGCTGGAACAGGACTTATAAAAGGAATTGCAAAAATGGTGCAATTAGATTATATTGATGTAGAGGGGGCAACAGGAACACCCACCACAAACCTAAAAAATAAAGCTGATGCATTATTAAATGCAATAAAAACCTATGATTTTGTGTTAATAAATGTGAAGGGGGCCGATGAAGCTTCTCATGATGGAAATTATGAACTCAAAAAAGAATTTATTGAAAAAATTGATAAAATGTTAAAATATATACTTGAAAATATAGATAAAAATGAGGTATATATTACTTTAACAGGAGACCATTCCACGCCAATAGAGAAAAAAGACCATTCAGCCGACCCGATACCAATAGTTATATGGGGCAAGAGTGTTAGGGTAGATGCCGTTGAAACATTTGATGAATTTTCCACTTATAAAGGAGGTCTTTGCTGGATAAAAGGAGAAAATATTGTGCCAATACTTCTTGATTTAACTGGAAAAGCCCATAAATACGGTGCTTAAATTTAATTTATTTAAATTAAATATTATTATTTTATTATTTTATAATATGTGTGATATTATGGAAGAATTTACAGGTATAGGCTATTTTTACAAAAAATCCATTAAAAACCAGTTGGATAAAAAGGATGCTTCGTTATTATGGGAGCTCCCCTATTACACATTATTGTATCTTGCAAATTGTGTAAAAAAACACAATAATAGTAATAATATCGATTTATGTTCCATAATAAATGCCAAATCTGGATTATGTTCTGAAAATTGTGCTTTTTGTTCTCAATCATTACATAACAGCTCAAAAATAAAAGAATATCCTTTAAAACCAAAAGAAGATATTTTAAAACAGGCGAAATACATAGAAAAATATAGTAATAGATTTTCAATAGTTGTTAGTGGTAAAACAGTAAATGATAGAGAATATAATGAAATAATAGATGCTATAAAGGACATCAAAAAAGAAACCAATTTAAAAGTTTGTGCTTCTTTGGGATTATTGGATAATAGTCAATTAAAAGAATTAAAGGATTTAGATGTTAGAATACACAATAATTTAGAAACTTCAAAAGAATATTTTGATAAAATATGCACCACCCACACATATGATGACAAAGTAAAATCCATAACAATGGCAAAAAAAATAGGTTTGGAGGTCTGTAGTGGTGGCATAATTGGACTAGGGGAAAGCCTTGAAAATAGAATAAATTTATTTTATGAATTAAAAGAATTGGATGTTGAGGGAATACCCATAAATATATACAATCCAATTAAAGGAACTAAAACCTATGAATTATTAAATAACAATGCGATAAAACAAATTACTCCAATTGAAGCTTTAAAATCCATTGCCATATGTAAATTAATATTGCCTAATAAAGATGTTAGATTATGTGGTGGCAGAGAATACAATTTGAGAGATTGGCAAAGTTTATCATTATTGGCAATTGATGGGCTTATGATTGGCAACTATTTAACCACCAATGGTAGAAATATCGAAGACGATATAAAAATGATAGTTGACGGGGGATTTGATGGAAAATAATATATTAAAAAATACAATAGATGATGAGTTAAAGAAAAAATACAATTTATTAAAAGAATATTTTAAAGATAAAACTGTAATTATATCATATTCGGGGGGAGCAGATAGTTTATTGGTGGCAAAAATAGCTTCCAACGCTGCAAAAGAGCACCTTGCCATAACCATTGACAATGGATTTTTTACAAAACAGGCAATAATTAATTCAAAAATAAGGGCAAAAAAATACAACATAAATCATAAAATCATTAATATTGACTATTTTAATAGTGAATTTAATAATAAAAATAATAATATTGACATTAACATTGAAAATATTAACAATGATTTAAAAAATAGATGCTATTATTGTAAAAAAGACATTGCATTAACTATTAAAGGACAATTAAAAAAATATGATTATGATATGATTGTAGATGGAACAAATTATTCTGATTTATTCGAGGATAGGCCAGGTATAAAGGCATACAAAGAACAAAATATAAAATCACCACTTGCGGAGCTCCACATTACAAAGAAAGAAGTATTTAAATTATTGGATTATTTAGATATGGAGCTCCCAAAAAAAGACAGCTGTTTAGCCACAAGAATATTAACTCCCCCAATTACTACTGATAAATTAAAAACTGTTGAAATGGCGGAGAACTATTTAGTAAATTTATTAAATATAAAAGAATATTTTAGAGTTAGGACATATTATGACATTGCAATTGTTGAAATAACGGAAAAAGACTATTGTAAGTTAAATGATATTAAAAATATTAAACAGATTAACAACGAATTTAAAAAATTAGGATTTACAAAATGCTGTTTTGAACTTATTGAAAAATAACTAAAAAATAATAAATAATTAAATCAATTCAACGAAATTCTCAATCATTTTTAATCCTGCATTACCACTTTTTTCAGGGTGAAACTGGGTGGCATATATGTTATCCTTATTTAATACGCAGGCAAATTTATTGCCATAATCACTAACTCCTGCTATGACATCGGCATTTGATGGATTTACGAAATATGAATGAACAAAATAAAAATACTCATTATTTTTTATGCCCTCAAATAGGGGAATATCTTTAACTTGTTCGACATTATTCCAGCCCATATGGGGGATTTTTTCTACGCCTTTAAATTTTAAAACATCTCCTTTTATAATTCCCAATCCTCCATCTTTTGAATCCCCACATTCTTCACTTTGTTCCATTAACAGTTGCATACCTAAACAAATGCCTAAAAATGGAACATTCTCTACCGCTTTACCTATCACTTCTTTTAAAGAATATTCTCCATTCTTAATGGATAAATTTTGCATCACACTTCCGAAATTTCCAACTCCTGGTAGTATTATTTTATCTGCACTGAAAATGGTTTCAGGGTCGTTGGTAATTACTATGTTATTAGAATATAATTCAACGGCCTTTTTTATGCTTCTTAAATTCCCTGCATTGTAGTCAATTATAGCAATCACAATATCACTTAAAAATATTCTTCTTCAAGTTCTTTCACTGTATTTTTTATTTTTTCAAGGGCAATGTATGCATCTTCTTTATTTTTTAATCCCGTTATAACAACTTTTCCACTGCCAAATACCAATAATACAACTTTTGGAGATTCCATTCTATAAACTAATCCGGGGAATTGCTCTGGTTCATATTCTGTTCTTTCAAGAGTAGATAAGTCATCTAAATTAGGTTCCATACCGAGCTCCGCAGTAGCCACCATATTTTGAACTTTTACCTCGGGAGTATCAATTAAATCTAATCCAGCTTCTCTTAAATATTCCATAACTTTGTTTATTGCAATTACTGCATCTTCTTTGCTTTTTGCACCAGTGCAGTTTAATTTACCACTTCTAAATATTAATAATGCAACTTTTGGGTCACTTAATCTACAAACTAATCCAGGGAATTGCTCTGGTTCATATTCTGAATTATCAAGAACATCTGCAACATATTCTAAGTCGATATCGTCCCCTATTTTTGTGGAGACTACAACATTTACAATTTTTATTTCGGAGCTCATAATATCTCACCTATATTTTATAATATTTTATTTATATAGTATATATAGTATATAAAGGTATTATATAAATATCGGTATAATATCTACATATATATTTAATTTAAATTTATAGATTAAATGTTAAAATAATATTGAATAAGAAAATTGACCATAAATAAAACTTAAACCGCATATATTAATTATATTAAAAAAATAAAAAAATAAAATATATGAGAATAATTACATGAAGAGAGCTCCTAATCCAGCAGCAGCTGCTTCGGAGTTTTCTTCTTCTTTTTTCTCTTCTTTAGCTTCTTCTTTAGCTTCTTCTGCAGCTGGTGCAGCAGCAACAGCAACTGGTGCAGCAGCAGCTTTTGATATAGCTTCTTCAATATCTACTCCATCTAATGCAGCAACTAATGCTTTAACTCTTGCGTCTACTACTTCCACACCTGCGGCGGACAATATTGCACTAACAGCGTCCTCTGTAATTTCTTTACCTGCTGAGTTTAATAATAATGCAGCGTATATATATTCCATATTTACACCTCAAATATGTCAAATTGTTTCTTTTTATTGTTTTATCTTAATTTTAAGTTATATTTATATTTTACTATAAATAAAGTATTCGAATTTATGAGATATATTTAATTTATTAGAATAGCATTCCCAATCCAGCGGCTGGTGCTTCTTCTTCTTCTTCTTTCTCTTCTTCTTTCTCTTCTTTTGGAGCTTCTTCTTCCTTAGCTTCCACAGCAGATGCAGTCGAAGATACTCTTTCTTTTAAATCATCGTCAAGTGCTTCTTCACCAGCTTCTGATGCAACAGATAACATTTGAGCATAAGCTTTTCCAAGTATGTCATCAACAGTTTTGTCCGTAATGAACGCACTTTCGATAGATACAGCTTTTGCTTCTGTAAATGCTTTTTGCAATATTGTTTCAATTGTTTCAGTTGTAGGTATTGCAGCATTAACTGACAAATTAAATGCACTTGTGAAGGCAGATTGTATATTTTGAACAAACTCTTCTTCATCTATTTTCAATACATCAGATGTATATACTATACCATCTTCATAAGCTGCCAATAAGTCTAAACCTACTTTTGTTGGTTTAATACCTAATGCTGAAAGCACTACGGCAACTTTTGGAGATACTACTTCTCCTTCTTTAACGATAACGGTATCATCTTTTATTGCGATTTTACCTTTATCAATTACAGCAGGAAGGCCAGCACCTTTTAATTCTCCTAAAAATGGTCCTGGTGGCATTCCTGTTGAACCTGCTTCAACTACTATATCACTAGGGGCGATAGCACCGGCTTTTATAGGAGCAGGAGCTTTACCATCTTCCAATGTTTTGTATAATTTGAATGGGTTCATGTCTGTAATTACTATTGCAGCTCCTCTTTCAAGGCATTCTGCCAACTTAGCAAATTTGGGGTCATTGGATTCCTCTGCGAGTTCTTCAATAGCTCTTTTAATTAAGGTATTTCTTGACATTCTTAATGTCATTAAATCCCTAATATTATCTCTGATTTCTTGAAGTTGCACAGCAGGAACTTCCATCATATCTACTAATGCAATGACCTGTCCTTCTTTCAATAATTTTTTCAAATTATTTACTTCTTCAATTTTCCAAGGGGCTATTTTATGTTCTTCTGCAACTATCATATAGTATCCACCCCTACTCTTTTATAGGAACTGATGGTCCCATTGTTAGTTTTGTATAAGCATTTTTAACATGGTAAAGCCCCTTTTCGTATTGCCTAGCAACAGTGCTTAATATTGCATCAATATTTTCAGCAAGCTCTTCATCATTTAATTTTTCAGTTCCTGCCAATACTTTAAATGATGGCTTGTCTCTTGTATTTATGCTAACTGTTTTCTTAAATCTTTCAACAAGTGGTTTTAAGTTTGCATTTGCAGGCACCGGTTGTGGCATTTTACCTCTTGGACCCAATACAGGACCTAAGGTTTTACCAACGAGGGGCATCATGTCTGCCTGAGCAATGAAAAAATCATTTTCATTTGCTAGCTTTTTAGCGTTTTTCTTATTTTTTCCTAATTCTTCTAATTCTTCCTGTCTTATTACAGTGAGGCCCATTTCATCTGCCTGAGCTGCTAAATCCCCTTTTGCAATTACTGCAATTTTGGATTCCTTACCTCGTCCGTGTGG
Source organism: Methanococcus aeolicus Nankai-3 (assembly GCF_000017185.1). Classification (NCBI taxonomy): domain Archaea; kingdom Methanobacteriati; phylum Methanobacteriota; class Methanococci; order Methanococcales; family Methanococcaceae; genus Methanococcus; species Methanococcus aeolicus. Next base: position 206,181 of record NC_009635.1, read on the forward strand.
TAAAATAACATTTTGTTTAATTCTATTTTCAGGTCTTGAAAAATCAAGCTCCTTCAAATTTACAATTAAATCCACGGACTGGTTGAAGTTTCGCGGCTTAGCATTTTTACGAGCCTCCTTCACTGCATTCAATATTGTTTCTCTGTCCATGTAATAGCCTCCTGTAATTATTAACCGCATTGTATTTTTAATATTTTAAGTAATATATTTTATTCTATATTAATATATATTTATATGCAATCCAATATTTGCGGTCAAACATGGAGCAAATTTAATATCAGATAACTATTATATAAAGATTATGGTAATGGATGGAATATTATTTTTATTATTATTATTATTTTCATGTGGTTCTTGAAAGCGTCACAGGGAGCTCCGAAAAATCAAATAATATCAATATATAATTAATTCATCACATTATTGCATAAATCTATAATTTCTTTTAAGGCTTCCTTTAATACTTCTTCGGCATTAACTCCTTCCGTAGTTTTTAATATCAATATTGGGTTGGAAATATGCAAATCAGTTTCAGGGTCTAAAACAGGATGTTCTAAGGCATATGATGCCATAACTACCTTATCTTTTTTATCCAACAACATATCTTTTAAAAGATTGCTTAATGAATGGTCATCATGTATTAATTCTACTTCAATGTAATTTTCTGTTTTATTCAATATTTTTATATAATTCATTTTATCACCTTCTACATATATATTAGTTTTTTAGTTTAATTATTTCGTTTCTAATTTCATTAATTATATCCACATTATATATTCTTTTTTTATTTCCGTCTTTTATTGAATAAATATAATATACATTTCCACCATATTTCTTAGTAAATTTAATATGGGTTTTTCCCTGTATCTTTTTTTCTTTATAAATCTCAGGTATGTGGGACACATTACTCATTGGTTTTATTTGAAGTCCAATATATTTACCATTTACTTCTATAAAAAAATCTACATTGTATAGTCTATCCCATTCATCGGGTGCTGGTTCAATTTTTACATCTAAATCATCCAGTTCTTTCTGCAATTGCCCATAAATTGTTTTTATTTCTGTCATGTACCCATCAAAAGTCCTATTTATCACCATATTATGTATATAATTTATACAGTCCTCTTCCGTGATACACTCAACTTCCGATGCTACTACTTCTGTTATTTTAATATACAATTTTTGACCCAATTCATCTATATGTTCCTTTGACCTAACTTTCGAGTAATAATATTCTTTCCACTCCTCCGATGATTTTGGAGAGCATTTTCTAATCTCCTCAGATACTGCACCAACATTTCGTTTAAAATTCAACTGAAATCTATTCATAGCACTATTTAATATCCATTCTTTTGCCATATTTTGCCTCATTTTTGTATTTTAAAAATCTATTTTTATGAATATATTCCATATTATCATCTACATCTACGAGATTATTTTTAATAAGATGGGCATTGATAAATGTTTTATTTTTTAAATACAAATATGCCATTAAATTATTTTTATCGTCGTATTTATTTGTATCAAATTTTAAAAAGACTTTTTGATTTTTTGTTTTATTTTTTAAAAATTCAATCGCTTCGTCTCGTTTTTCAGGAATTTCTTTTATGCCAATTAATCTAATTATAATACCATTGTTTAATTCTATCAATTCAGGGCTTATTACTTGTTTAACTCTGTAATATTCAATCCTTGATTTTTGATTTTTATTATCAATATCTGTTTTATCTATTTTAGAACCAAATTTCAATTTTTTTGGGTCTATTTTTTTATCAAATTTAACAGGGTCTTTGAATATATAGGGGAGCTCCTTTATTTTATCATTCCAATTTTTATCATCTTCATTTAAATTTTGTTCAACTACTTCAATTTCATAATCTTTTAAAAGTGTTTCCTGATTGGCCCCTAATTTATCCAATATTATTGGTAAAAACTCCTTGTTAAGCTCATAACCTATTGAATTCCTATCTAATTTTTTAGCCGCCAATGATGTTGTTCCACTACCTAAAAATGGGTCTAAAACCGTCTCGCCCACAAAAGAGAACATTTTTATTATTCTTTTAGGTAATTCCTCTGGAAACATTGCCAAATGTTTATCCTGTTTAACTCCATTAAAATACCAATGTCCTGAAAAATATTCTTTCCATTCTTCCTTTGTTAATTTTGATGCTTCTTTAATTTCTTTTGAAGGTTTTGGAGCATTTCCTGGTTTTTTAAATATTAATATGTGCTCGTAGTCGATTTTTATAATTCCATTTCTTGGATATGGATACGAACCCATTACAGAAGCCCCGCCTGTTGTATTCATTGTGGTATTTTTTTGCCAAACTATTGCCCCCATATAATCAAAACCTATTGTTTCAGCAAATTTTATAATTTCTGTTCTTATTGGTATTACTTTATATCTACCATAATAAACGGAGCGGGCAAACTGGTCTCCGATATTAATTACCATTCTACAGCCCGGGTGCAATACTCGATAACATTCTTTCCATACTAAATTTAAATTGTTTATATATTCCTCATAACTGTCATTAAATCCTATCTGCTCTTCAACACCATAGTCCTTTAATTGCCAATATGGTGGAGAGGTAATAATAAGATGAACGGAATTATCAGGAATTTCCACCATATTTCTTGAATCTCTTATAATTACATTATGAAAGGTCTTCATATTATCACTTGGATTATTTATTTAAAAAATATTCTTTAATTAATTTTATGTCTTTATTTAATACAATTTTATCGTTTTCTTCCCTTAAAAACTCCTGTTCAATTGATTCATCAATGATATCATATATATCTTTTTTAGTTATGTATGATATTACTGTAATTATATTTTTTACAGGTTTAGGGCCTACATTGGTAAAATCTAATTCTTTATATATGCCGTATAATTCTTTTGTCATATCATGGAGCTCCTCCAAAGGAAGGGAACATTTTATAATATTTTTTTCTTCATCATATTTATATTCAATATCCAATGCACCAATAGCTTCTTTTAATAGCTCTTTATTAACTGGATATTTAACATCATTTAGTTGATATTCAAATAATCCTATCTTATTGGGCTTATACTTTTTATGGATTCTATCTGCTAAATTCATAATATTTTTATAATCTTGCATCATTTGAATTTTGTCATGGCCATATACTTTTATTCTAAGAATATTTATAATTTCATCTTTGGAATATGATACTTTTGATTCAATGGAACAATCAATATCCATTTTAGAAATTGCATCGCAGATTTCCTCTATTTCATCATTTGTTGCCTTTATATTAATTATTCTTTTCATTTACTCACCAAATAGGGGATATTCTATATTATTGTTATTATTAAATTAATTGATTAATAATATATATTGTATTTTGGGATATATTTATTTTGGAGCTCCGAAAGCTCACAATTAAAAGTCTCACTATAAATTATAAATAAGATAATAAAATAGTATATTAAACAATATACAATATATTTAATAATATATATAACAAACTTTCCGAACATATATAAATAATATATTATCATTTTTATATTTAAAAGAAAATTAAAAACATAAATTTAATATTGCCAAGTGATAAAATACACAAAATCAGAGATTTTGAATACAATAGCTCTGCTTTTGTTTAATATTCCGAAGGATATTGAATAATTTCTCTCAGAGGTCGAAATTATGGAAACAAAATTAGAAAATATTTTAAAAAATACCTCCGAAGTCGTATCGGAAGAAGAATTAAAAGAATTATTAAATGAAATATCAAAAGGCAACGATAAAATAGCCTATATCGGATTTGAGCCAAGTGGAAGAATACATTTAGGGCACTACCTCCAAATAAAAAAAATGATAGATTTGCAAAATGCAGGATTTAAAATTATTATTCTTCTTGCTGACCTCCATGCCTATTTAAACCAAAAGGGAACAATGGAAGAAATAAAGGAATTGGCAGAACAGAACAAAAAAGTATTTGATGCCATAGGATTAAATGCCACATATATATATGGAAGCGAATTTCAATTAAAACCAGAATACAATTTGGATTTATACAAAGTGGCAGTTAATACAACCCTAAAAAGAGCAAGAAGAAGCATGGAGGTAATAGCAAGAGAGGACGATAATCCAAAAGTTGCAGGTGTTGTTTATCCACTTATGCAGGTAATAGATATTAAACATCTAAATGCCGATGTGGCCGTTGGAGGAATGGAACAGAGAAAAATACACATGCTTGCAAGGGAAATTTTACCATCTATGGATTATAAGGCCCCAGTTTGCATACATAACCCAGTTCTTACGGGATTAGATGGAGAAGGTAAAATGTCCTCCTCAAAAGGAAATTTCATAGCTGTTGATGATGACGATGCTACAATTAAATCAAAAATAAAAAAGGCATATTGTCCAATAGGGGAGGTTGAGGGAAATCCAATATTAGAAATTGCAAAATATTATTTAAATTATCCTATAACAATAGAAAGACCAGAGAAATTTGGGGGAAATTTAATAATCAACAGCTACAATGGGCTTGAAGAATTATACAAAAATAAGGATTTGCATCCAATGGATTTAAAAAATGCTGTTGTAAAAGGAATAATTGAAATGCTAACTCTAATTAGGGGCCCAAATAGTGAATAATATAAATAAGGCAATGATAAATAAAATGGATTAAATCATTGTCAATCTTCGGTCTTTTTCATAAATATGCTGTGATTAAAACTAATCTCTACCATATTATCAATAAATGAAGAAATTCATTAATAATAGGACAGATGAGGGACAGTTATTGAAGATTAACTATAAAGGTGGTAATATAATGGATTTAAGCAATATTACATATTATGGAAATACAACATATGATATTATATTATTTATTTTAATTATATTTTTTGGAATAATTGCAGGGAGACTATTTAACACAATTATAAAAAGAAAATTAAAGAAAATAGTGAGTAAAACCAAAACTAAATTTGACGATATCATATTTGATGCTATTGAATTACCTGCTTCAATATTAATATTTGTATTATTTTTTTATTTTGCTTTAAATACTATACTAATTCCTAAAACAATTGGTATCTTATTATATGAATTAATAGATATAATGGTAATAATAGGGGCAACCTGGTTTGTGCTTAATTTCACAGATAGTTTCATACAGCACTACATTATTCCAAGGGTAAATAAAACGGAATCTACATTTGATGACCATATAATAGTCCCATTACGAAAACTATTAAAATTAATAATTATATGCTTGGGGTTATTGATGGCAATAGATGCCGCAGGATATAATATATCCACATTACTTGCTGGACTTGGTATTGGGGGTCTTGCTGTGGCACTTGCAGCCCAGGATACAGTTAAAAATTTTATATCGGGGGTTTTATTAATAATAGATAAACCATTTAAATTAAATCAATGGATTGAATTTGACGGGGTTGAAGGAGTTGTAGAGGATATAGGTATCAGAAGCACAAAAATAAGAACATTTAATGATAGTTTAATAATTGTGCCAAATGCAGTTGTAATAAATGCCAACATTGAAAACCATTCGGAGATGAAAAAAAGGAGAGTTAAAACAATTATTGGATTAACCTATGATACCCCAGTTGATAAATGTAAATTGGCAAAAGAAATTATACATACCATACTAGAAGACCACAGGACAACGCTCCCACCATATAGAATTACATTTAACGAATTCGGAGCTCATTCATTAAATTTTAGATTGGAGTATTTTATTAGAAATATGGGTTTTGATTATTATCTTAATGCAGTTGATGATATAAACATGAGAATAAAAGAAGAATTTGAAAAAGAAGGCATTGAAATGGCATTTCCTACCCAAACAATATATTTGAAGAAGGGGGACAACTAATATATAAAATATAAAAAATGGGGACATATTATGGAAATTATTTCAATAAATGACAAACAAGATTTAAAAAAAATATTTGAAGAAACTAAAACCATAGCCATAGTTGGACTATCTCCAAAACCTGAAAAAATGAGTAATATGGTGGGGAAATTTTTAAAAGAAAAAGGCTATAAAATTATACCCATCTATCCAAAAGAGGAAAGAATATTGGGGGAAAAGGTTTATCGGTCAATTAGTGAAGTAGATGAAAATATAGATATGGTTAATGTTTTTAGGAAATCAGAATATATTCCCGAAATTGTTGAAGAGATATTAAATAGGGACGATATAAATACGATATGGCTTCAATTAGGGATTATAAATAATGAAGCAATGAAAAAAGCAAAAGAAAAGGGTTTAAATGTGGTTCAAGATAAATGTGCAAAGGTGGAATATAATAATATATTTAAATAAATATAAATTAAATATTTAATTTAAATACTTCTTTTGCATTATTATATGAAATCATTTCAATAATTTCTTTATCTATATTATTTATTTTCATTTTTAATACTGTTTTCGGAGCTCCTAGAATATCCGATGGTGCTGAGGAGCTATCACTATTTAATAAAAATCTTTCGCCCCCATATTGTTTTACAATATCTACAACATCCAAAGGAGTTAATTTTTGGGGTTGAACTGTTAATCCCATTTTTAAATTTGTATCATATATCATTTTTATGGTTTCTTTTGTGCAATGTTCTATTATTATATTTTCGTTATTGTTTAGATTTAACCCCTCAATAACTTCCAAAATAGTTTTTGTAGTTTCATATTTATTGGTTCTTGGAGTATGAACCACAGCTGGAAGATTTAATTCCTTTGCCATAATTAGTTGATTTTCAAAAACCTCAATTTCTTCTTTTGTGCATTTTTCTAATCCTATTTCTCCCACTCCCACAATATCTTTATTTTTTAAATATTCCTTCAATATATTATAATTCACATCAGCAGGTATCATTCTTGGATGTATCCCTAAACAAACAAATAATTTTAATCCTATTTTATTTGCCTTTTGCACTTCATTATATAGTATTTTATCAAAATGTGCCCTAATTATGTCCATACTATATGGTTTTAATGGGTCATGTGCCATCGTTATAGCACAATCTAAATTTATAGCTAACTTTTCAAAATCTTCATATGGTCTTGTATCAATATGTATATGGGAATCTATTATTGGCATTTTACCACCTAAAAGTTTTATAAATGATATATGGCGTATATGAAATATATAAGTATAAAATATAAAATGGTGATAAAATGGATAATTTAAAAGAGTTTATAAAAATATGTCATTATTTGTATGATAGAAAATATGTTGTTGGAAGCGGGGGAAATGTAAGTATAAAAAAAGATAATTTGATATATGTTACTCCCACAGATTCTTTACTGGGATTTATAAATGAGGAGGATATAGCAGTTGTAGATATGGATGGAAATATTATTAAGGGAGCTCCCACATCAGAACTATATATGCATCTAAATATATATAAAAAAAGAAATGGCGTAAATGCCATAGTTCATACTCATTCTTTGTATTCTACGGCACTACCCATGGCAGATAAAGAAATAAAATTATTAACCCCTGAATCTAGAATATTCTTAAAGAAAATTGGATATGTAGATTATTTTGAAGCTAGAAGCATGGAATTAGCTAACGAAGTTTCTAAAAAAGACGAAGATGTTATTGTTTTAAAAAATCATGGAATTGTATGTGTTGGAAAAAATTTAATGGATGCATATTTAAAAACAGAAGTTATGGAGGAAATTTCCCAATTGAATTATATTATTCATTCTTTATAGTTTCTAACTCACTAACAATTGACCATATTTGGGTTCTTGTATGGAGTGGCATATTTGGGTCATCGCTTATATCGTCCAAATATTGAACTGCTGCTGCACTTCTTACAATATATTCTTCATTTTCATCCAATATTGAATCTTTTGCTTTCTGTGCTGCTGCCCTTATGTTTCTTGGGACTGTTGTGTCTCCAAGTATTTCATCAAGCATAAATGCAATGTTTTTTAATTTATCTGAGGTATCAACTTTTTTTGATTTAAACATGATATATCACCTTAAAATAGTGTTTAATACATATTGATTTACACAAATCAAAGATTTGTGAATTATAGTGGAATATTATAATATACAATATGTGTGGTTAATATGATAAATCTATAGTCAATCTTCGGTCTTTTTCATTAAACCATCTCAAAATCGCAAAGCGATTTTTACGATCGTATAAATTTTTCAGAGAAAAATTTAGAGATCTTATTAAAGCTAAACCACTCCATATTACCATATATGAAGAAATTATTTAACAAATAATGGACGGATAAGGGACTGTTATTGAAGATTAACTATAATTCCTAAAATTACAATTATATATTTAAATTAAATTAAATTAATAAAATAAATAAAAATATAAAAAAATTTTTAATTTATATTTGGCCTGTTGGAGGGTATTTATGGCTAATCCACATATTTATTATTTTTAGTATATGCTATTTTTTATTGTCCTACTATTTCACTAATGGGTGTAGCTCCTGCCTCTACAACTTTTGTATTTATTTGAACAATGTCTGAGGATATTAAATTTCCTCTTGCGGTTTTTCTTTTTCTAATTCCTGCATCTTGTGGTTTGTATCCTGGCGCTTTGCTCAATAATACTCTCATTTTCATGTTTCCATGTATGTCATGTCTCATAGCAAATCCACATTTATCTGAACCGCCTGTTATTTTTAATTTATATCCATCTAAACCTACAATTGACCCGTTTATTTCATCGCCTATTGTTTTACCAATTACTGCTGTTGTTTCTGCTTCAAACTGGTATGATTTTCCATCTTTATCAGATACTACAAATTTAAATTTTGCCATATTTTCACCTTTATTTCTTATTTTTTTTATTTTCTTATTTATTATTTAATTGACCTTGACTATGTTTGTGTTTTATCTGCATTTGTATGTGTTCCAATTGTTCCAATTTTCGCCCATCTTAGCTATATAATGATATTCTCATTTTTATACTTTTCGAAAATATACCTAATTAAAAAAATTATTTCTAAAAAGTCGTAAATGTTAAGGATTTAACACTAAAAATATAAAAAAGAAGTTTGGTGAATATATGATGAAATATGAAATACATTATAATTATATCTAAAAAATAGCCCATAATGGGATATTATAGTAAGTTCAATAACTGTCCCTCATCTGTCCTATTGTAAAAATTCCCCTGGAATTTTGAGGTCGTAAAAACTCCTTCGGAGTTTTGAGAAATTATTAAATAAAATCTCTTCGAGATTTTATACAAAAGCATAGCTTTTGTAAACAAAATCCTTTTAGGATTTTGTACAAAATCGAAGATTTTGTAAACAAATTTTTTCATTTATTAGTAATATATTATAATAGAGTATAGATTAGCTTTAATCATAGCATATTTATGAAAAAGACCGAAGATTGACTATATTTAGGTTTATTATTATGGGAGCTCCACAACATATATATGTGCCATAATTTAAATTAATTAAATATTATTGAAACAATTGTAAGAGCCCCTACAACATATCCAATAATTTTTACAATATTGTCTCCCCTATATGGTCTTTTAACATCATTTGATAAAAGTTCCGTATTATTGGCAATATTTTCTACTGATTTATTATTTACCATTGCTTTTGTAATTCTTGCATCCATATTATCACCAAACTTATTTAATTCGTAAATTATTATATTTCCGTAATTATATTTCTTAAAATATAATCTTTCCTTATGCTATATTATTAATAACCTACTATATATACCTATTTGCTCATTATAAATCATTATAAATGTTTTTAATGAAAAATAATGACAGATTATGCTTATTTATTGTAATGATTAATCATTATAAATATAAATATTTATATAAATAATAATAATAATAATAATAATATAATTATAAAATTTAATATGTAATAACCAATAATAAAAATACAGAAATGATATTATAATAATTACGACAACAATTTAGTTAATCTTCAATAACTGTCCATTATCCGGCTTATTATTAAACAAAATCCTTTTAGGATTTTATACAAAAGCATAGCTTTTATAAATAATTTCTTCATATATTGACAATATGATAGATATTTTAGCTTTTAATAGGATCTCTAAATTTTTCTCTGAAAAATTTATACGATCGTAAAAATCGCTTTGCGATTTTGAGACGGTTTAGTGAAAAAGACCGAAGGTTGACTATAAAGGAGGAAAAATATGGATGCATTAATAATGGCTGGGGGGAAAGGCACACGATTAAATTTAAATGTTGAAAAACCACTTTTAAAAATATTGGATAAGCCTATGATAGATTATATTATTGGGGAGCTCCTAAAATCAAAAATAAATAAAATATATATAGCCACATCTAAACACACCCCGAAAACTAAAAAATATTTAATTAATAAATATAACAATAATAATAAAGTAATTATTGTAGATACGGAAGGCACTGACTATATCCACGATTTAAATCAGTGCATTTCTTATTTTTCTAAACCATTTATGATGCTTTCCTGCGATATTCCGTCTATAAAATCGAAACTAATAAATAATATAATAAATTATTATAATAATATAAACAATAAAAAAGAAGCTTTATGCGTAGTTATTGAAAAAAATAACTATTTAGGCAATCCTACTTTAATTTTAAATGAATATGATAAGATTCCCGCTGGCATAAATATATTAAGCCCTAAACAGGGTTGTCAAACTGAGGAAATATATGTGGTAAATGAACCACTAATAAATATAAATACTTTGAAAGATAAAGAAATTGTTGAAAACATATTTGGTGGAGAATATAAAAAATTAAATAAAAAATAACACATATTGGTGATTTATTGTGATAGCCCCTACTAAACCAGAAGCTAAGGTATCTTTTAAAAAATTATATGGAAAATCCGTTGTAGGAGATATGGGTAGTATAATAGGAAATATAATTGATGTAGTGTTTGATGAGAATACTGGAAAATTATCTCATTTTGATATAGAGCCATCTGAACAAAGCCCTATCCCCCCATCAAATGACTGTTATAAATTAATACCATATAGGATAGTTTTAGCGGTTCGAGATGTTGTAGTTATAGATGAGTCAAAAATAACCAATGTTAAAATAGTAAGTAAAAAACCAATACAATAATCTTTAAATATGATATGATTATTTTCTAATTTTTCATATTTATTTTTAACAAAATCCTTTTGATTTTGTTTAATAGTTATGATAATCAATATTTATTATTACTATTATTATTGGGCAAAGTGCTCTTGAATATATGTCACACATCACACATATAATTCATTAATCAATATATAGTGTTTTTAAATTTGTCGGTCTAAAATATTAAAATAAAAGGTGAAATAATATGGGTTTAAACTTTACAAAAATGCACGGACTTGGAAACGATTATATCGTAATAAATGAATTCGATGGAGAAAAAATAAAGGAAGACGAAAAGGCAGAATTTTCTAAAAAAATCTGTAAAAGGGGATTTTCAATAGGTGCCGATGGTGTAATATTTGTCCAACCTGCAACCGATGAAAAATATGATATAAGATTTAGAATTTTTAACAGCGACGGGTCAGAAGCTGAGATGTGCGGAAATGGAATAAGATGCTTCTCAAAATTTGTTTATGAAAGAGTAATGCAAAAAAATCCATTAAATGTTGAAACCATGGGCGGTCTTAGGGTTTCAGAAATGAATATAGAAAATAATATTGTAAAATCTATTAAAGTATTTATGGGAGCTCCCACATTTGAACTAAAAGACATACCTATGGTAGTAGAAGGAAAGTCAGAAAACGATGTATTTTTAGACGAAGAAATTGAATTAAAAAATGCACTATTAAATTCTGTAAAATTAAGTGTTGTGAATGTTGGAAATCCTCATGCGGTAATATTTATGAAGGACAATAATTTAAAGGCACCATTCATAAGAACCCACTTAAATATATTGGGTAAAGAAATAGAGCATCATAGTGTATTTCCAGAAAAAATAAATGTTCATTTTGTAGAGATAGTAAATCCACAGGAGATAAAAATAATTACTTGGGAAAGGGGGGCAGGTTATACCACAGCTTGTGGAACAGGGACAACTAGCTCTGTAATAATTGCCAACAAATTAGGAAAAACAGGAAATAAAGTTTTGGCACATTTAGACGGTGGAGATTTAGAAATTGAAATTAAAGAAGATGGAGTTTATATGGAAGGGGATGCCGTAATTGTTTATGACGGGGAATTATATCAATATTAAAAATAATTATAAATATTAATGGATTATTTTTTAATTATTATTTTTTTGGTTTTGATTTTATTTGAAATAAAGACTTATATGGATAGCAATAACTCCCATATTGCAATACACCTAAGATAATCCAGTTCAACAATTCTTTTCAATATTGCACCTTTTACCGAATTTATATTTTTATTTATTAATATACATCCCCTTTAATTTCTTAAATAATATTTCGTCAAAGAATTTATTAATTTCTTTTTTAGAATATCCATAATTTTTAGCAACTTTAAATATTATTTTTTCGCTTCCACTACCATATTGGGCAGCTTTTTTTGGACGATAGGCGATATATTCGGGAATATATTTTAAAGCTATATCTCTTAAAATTATTTTTCTCTCTTTTTCATTTAATTTATATTCGATAGGAATTGATAATCCTAGCTCAACAACATTTTTATCTAAAAATGGAACACGGAGCTCCACACCATTTGCCATTGTGCAGTGGTCATCTCTCTCCAAATTGACTTTATATATATCCATTACATCATTATATAATGCCTCTTTTAATCCATTTGCCCCGTTTTCATCAAATATTCTTTTATATCTATTGTATCCCCCAAATAATTCGTCTGCACCTTGTCCAGATAATACAACTTTTATGCCGTCCTCTTTTGCCATTTCCGAAGCTACAAACATAGGGATACCAACAGCCATTTTCATTAAATCAATTTCATCAATGGCATAGGCAACTTTTAAAAGATAGTTTTCATAATCTTTGGGGTTTATTATTTTTTTTCTTAATTTTAGCCCCATATCATTTGCAGCTTTTTCAGCCCATATTATGTCATCGCTTTTTTCATCAATTCCCACTACATACAATATTACTTCTCCGTATTCTGATGCCATTTTTGCTATAAGTGTGCTATCTACTCCCCCTGAATAAATTATTCCAATTTCATCAATTCCATTAACTCGTTTTGACACGGAGCTCCATAGTGCCTCTTCAAGTTCTTCTTTACAGACATCATAATCCATATTTTTATATTTATTGAAATAATTTGTAGTAATCTTTCTAATATTTTCCCATTTTGTAAGCTCATTGTCATTTAAATCATAAACTATACAACTATTTGGTTTTAAATTTGATATGTTGTAATTGTATGCATCTTCAAAAGATAGATTATTTATGTCCATCAATAAATTAATTAGTGCCTTTTTTTCCGATGCAAATGCAAAATATTTTTTATTATCAATATAATAAAGTGGCTTTACTCCAAATAAATCCCTACCAAGTATTATTTTATTTTCGTCCTTATCGTATATGCAGTAGGCATAATCCCCATCTAATTCATCAAATATGTCCTCTTCATAGGCATGTAATATTATCTCTGTGTCCGTATCTGAATATATGTCATGACTACTTAAATCTTCTTTTAATTCGTTGTAGTTATATATTTCCCCGTTGCAAATAGTCCATAAATTTTCATTTTCATTAGGTATTGGCTGGTTAGCTTCTCCCACTATTGCAAGTCTATTGTGTCCAATACCTAACCTATTATTTTTTTGGCTTGTGTTTAACTCTTTCAATTCATTAAAATCATTAAAATAAATTACCTCATCATCAAACATCAAGCCAGAACTATCTGGACCCCTATGTTTCAAAATTTTCATTCCTTTTATTAATTGTTTTGGTAATTGTATATCATTATAATTATAATCATTGCTACAACTACTCGGCTCTTCCTCGTCGTCTTTTAATATAATTCCATTTATCGAACACATTATACATCACTTAAATTTTTTTAACTTTTTTTTATTATTAACTTTTTAGCATTATAGTTTATTTTAAATTATATTTATATTTTATGATTTAATTTATTTTCTAAAAACATCTTCCTCTTTTTCCCTTACTAAATCACTACCAACTCCCTCAGTAAATGGAACAGGAGCTCCCCTTATAATTACCAGTGGTATTCCTTCATTAGATTGACCCATTACAACCGATGCCGTTGATGCCAATTCATCGGCTATTCCAACCTCTGTTGTATGGAGCTCCCTACCAAATAAATCTTTCTCCCCCTTTCTATCCCATAAAGCACGAATTCCACTTACTCCAATAGCTACCCCACAAGCTCCTTTTCTAAATGGTCGCCCCATGCTATCATTTATAATTATTCCAATTTTTTTCCCTGTTTTTTCTATGATGGCATTTTTAAGATATTTTGCACTGTTATCTGGATTTTTTGGTAGTGGTTTTATGGCATCGTTGGAATTACTTTCATCTACTCCACTGTTGGCACAGACAAATCCATGTTTTGTTTCTGTGATTATAAATTTATCGCCCATTTTTACAATTTCACTACTTTCATTTAATATAATTTCCATCACTTCAGGACATTTATCAAGCTGTTCGGCAAGTTTTTTTGCCTTTTCTGATGGGGCAATATCTTTTTTATTAAATATATTTCCTTCAAGTTTTGATATTATTGTTTCGGCTATTACAATTATATCGTTGTCTTTTAATGGATATTGAGCTATTAAATCCACCAAATAATCTAATCCCAAAGGCTCTGTAATTATTGGAATTTCTAATCCTATTACTTCCATTTTTTTTATTTCCTTTATTTCCTTTATTTTATTTTCCATATTTTCTACCTTTTTCTCGGAGCTCCACAATATTTATGCCTACAATATTTTTATATATTATTAATATTTATACTTAATATAAACTAATATTATAATAGTATGCAATAATTATATACAATTATAAATAAAATATAAAATTTATTTATACAATATTTTTGGTGAAATTGTGTTTTTAGGAAATGAAATGATTACAGTGGAAAATAATAAATTAAAAATAGATGGATTTGATGTATCAGAATTAGCTGAACAGCATGGCACACCATTATATGTAATGAGTGAAAGTCAAATAGTAAAAAACTTTACAAGATATACCGAGGCATTTAAAGAATATTCAGAAAAAACAGGAAAAGAATTTATAGTATCATATGCCTACAAAGCTAACTCTAATTTAGCAGTATTAAAAATATTAACAAATTTAGGTTGCGGTGCTGATGTTGTAAGTGGGGGGGAGCTCTACACAGCAAAAATGGTATCCGTTGATTCCTCAAAAATAGTATTTAATGGAAATTGTAAATTAGAGGAAGAAATAATAATGGGAATTGAAACAAATATAAGAGCTTTTAATGTAGATAGTATTAGCGAATTAGAATTAATAAACGAAGTGGCTGGAAAATTGGGAAAAGTTGCAAATGTGGCTTTCAGAATTAACCCAAATGTAAATCCAAAAACCCACCCAAAAATATCAACAGGATTAAAAAGTAATAAATTTGGTTTAGATGTTGAAGCAGGAATTGCCTTAAAAGCAATTAAAATGGCAAAAGAAATGAAAAATGTAAAAATTGTTGGTATCCACTGTCATATTGGCTCCCAATTAACAGATATTAGTCCATTTGTTGAAGAAACTAAAAAAGTTATGGACTTTGTAGTATCATTAAAAGAACAAGGTATAAAAATTGAAGATGTTAATATTGGTGGAGGATTAGGAGTTCCATACGATAAAAACACAGAAATACCTGTTCAAAAAGATTTGGCAAATGCCGTAATAAATACCATGTTGGAATATGCCGATAAAGTGGAGCTCCCCAACTTAATCATAGAGCCGGGAAGAAGTTTAGTAGCTACGGCTGGTGTGTTGTTGGGAAAAGTTCACCATATAAAAGAAACACCATCTGCAAAATGGATTATGATTGATGCAGGAATGAATGATATGATGAGGCCTGCAATTTATGAGGCATATCATGAAATTACACCCTGCACCATAAGGGATGAAAAAGAAGTTGTAAATATTGCAGGAGGATTATGTGAAAGCTCCGATGTATTTGGTAAAGAAAGGGAGCTCCCTAAAATAGAAGTAAAAGACACAATTGCAATATTGGATGTTGGGGCATATGGTATAAGTATGGCCAACAATTACAACGCAAGAGGAATTTCTAAAATGATTTTAACAAGTGAAGATGGGGCGTATACAATAAGAGAAAGAGAAACCTATGCAGATTTACTTTCTAAAGACATTATTCCTCCTAAGTATTTGTAATCGTGATGGTCGTTGAATAACTAATAAAAAAAGTAGAGATAATATTTTTTATTTTTTATTTTTTTAATAATTCATCTTTATGATTTCTTCTTATCTATTTTCTTGTTATTATCAAATAATGTTAATTTTGATATTCTATATTGAACCTGAATCAGTATCGGATTTTATAGATTTAACTGTAATCCGATATTCAAATACTTTTTTCTCAAGTGGATTTCCTTCTTCATCCTCACAGATAACATCTAATGCCAATGGATATTTTCCTTTATATACTGGAAGCATTAATAGCCGCAACATTTTTGATTCGCCAGGAGATATTTTATCAATAAATTTTAAGTATTTTAGTTTTACACTTTCATCCGAACAAGTTACTCTAAGATTATATAATGGCATATCTCCTTTTATATAATCAAAAGATATCCCAACATCTTCCCAAGTATTTATTTCAAATACTTTTTTCATTAATTTTGCATCTAATTCTATATTGGAGTTGGTGTATTTCCTTGACTCATTGATTAATTCCCTTGCCTTATAATAATCATTCCTATTCAATAGTTTTTTTGCTTTATCAATTAATCTTTTAGCCTTTACTGGATTTGAAAATGGCTTTTTTTGATTTATCAAATCTAATATATGTTTTATTTCATCATGCAATAATTCCGAAATTATAGGGGATGTTTTCAATATTTCTTGCAATAATATGAATTGACCATTTTCAACTTCGTTTTTATTAAATATATATACCCGCCCATCAAAACAGCCAACCAATATATTATTTGTTTCATCAGATACCAATAATTCACTTATGTCATTGGATATATTATAACTACTCAAGTTATGCCCCTCCAATATCTCTAAGTTTTGAACTGTGATGCTGTTGGGCCTATTATGTGGTATATATTTTATTCTTATCCCGTCATATACGAAATTATCAATTTCATCATGCTTATTGCCTGTCGGATTCTTAGAGTTTACTGCATTTACCGCCCTAATATGCCCTTTTGCTCTATATTTCCACAAAAGCTTACCACTATTTAATTCCATAATATATACGGGCGTTATATTTAATGAAGGTTTATAAATGCCTTTTGCCATTACAATTTTTCCATTTTTTGTATTTACTATATCTGTTGATTCTATGCCTTCACTTTTTGCTCTATGTATCCATTTTTCTAAACCAGTTTTCAAATCTAATGCATAAATATTGCTTCCCAATTTACTAACATTAGATAATTCTCCTGAACCTGCAATTAGAATATCCTCTTCTTTATCGAGGGAAATAGTTTTTATCACTCTGTTATGGGTTGCATATTTCCACAGTAAATCTCCATTATTTCCGTTTATTGAATAAATCATTTCATTAGATGTCCCAATAATAATACTATTATATTTCATACAGTGTTCCATTGCATATATATAATTCCCAGCATACTTCCATAATATATAGCCAGTTTTTATATCTATGCCATATACCGCTCCTCCACCTGATAAAATTGTGGGATTGCCACTGGCAGCACATAACACATTTTTAATATATTTCATATGAATTATATCATGGGGTGATTTATGTGTCCATAAAACCTTTCCATCGTCCCTATTTAATGCATAGATATAACCAAATTTACATCCTGCAAAAACTACATCGCCCATGTGGCTGTCGTAATTTCCATCTTTTTTATCCATAATAAGTATATCTGCAACGGGTGCATTATTGTCCGTTAGAATCTTCCACTGCGTTGAGCCATCGTTTAAATTCACTGATGTCACATGTCCTAAATTACATCCTACAATTATATCTTCATCTTTAACTTTTAATATATATGAATCACATGCCACATTATATTTCCATAATATTTGTCTATTTTGAATATCTATACAATACATAGGGGCATATCGTAATTTAGGTATATACTCGCATCCTACTACGGCAACATTTTTATCCTGTTTTATTACTTTTACTGACTTAACACTACTTTCCAATTCAAATCCATCTATTATGCCTTTACCTCCTATAAGCTCCCAATAATAAAATAATATTTCAATAGATTTTTCATAATTGCCCTGTTCATAAAGATCATCAATTAAATTTTTTAAGTTGTTTATATACTCATCGAATATAATTGGGCTAAATTCAATTATTGGGTTGCATTTATAAGTATATACTTCACGATAATTCTCCGGAGTTATGGATTTTATAATATCTAAATAATTTTTAATTATTTGGTCGGAGATATTTTTTATATGTTCGTCCTTTGGATTAAGTTTTAATATTTCGTTATATATTGCAATGGCATCTTCAAAATCATTGTTTATATAATATTTATTACCTTCCTCCATTAGGTCTATCATATCTTGAACTACTTGTATGGTATGTTTTGCATATTCATCATTTGGATTTATATCTAAAATTTCATTAAGTTTGGATAGTGAATGATTATATTCTCCCCTACGATATAATTCTTCTGAATCTTGTCTTAATGCCAGTATTTTTTCTATTTTGGTTTTATATTCAATAGCTTCTTCGTTATTATTATCTAATTTTATAACTGCATTGAATTTTGCTAGTGCATTTTCGTAATGTCCATCTTCATATAATTTTTTTCCTTCATTTATTTTACTATTTATTTCAAGATTTACCAGTTTTGAAGTAACAGTTTCTATATATTTTCTAATTTTTAAATTATTTCTATCTATGGATTCCAATTTATTTAATTTTTCAAGGATTTCATTACCTATTGATTCATCGTATGATATTTCTATTTTATTTAATAATTCATCTATATTTTCCATTATCTTTTTTAATTTATTTATTTTATATATTTTATCTATTGAATATCTGTCCTGAGGGAATACTTTCAATACATTTTTGTATTCAACAATGGCATCTTTATAATCTCCTTCCTCATATAGTTCATCGGCTTTTTTTCGGAGCTCCAATATTTTTTTACATAAATTTATTTTTTCCGTAGCCTTTGGCTCTAATTCTTTATTTAATCTAATGGCTTCGTTAAATAATGCTATTGCACGGTTATAATTATTTTCCATTGTTAATCTAATTCCTTTTTTAAATGCCATCTCGGCATGAATTTTATTAATTCCCTTTTTAGCCCCTTCGTTTTTTTCGTTTATTTCAAGTGCTTTTTTATAGTGGTACAAAGCAGATTTATAATTCCCCATACCAAAATAATAATCACCTTTCTCTACTAATTTTTTATCTTCTCCAATTAGTTTTTTAACAATATTAATCATATTATATATCCCCCATATTTATGTTATAATATATTTTATCTATATGGTAAATGTATGTCATACCCATTTTTATTAAAAAGGCCCCCTATTTCCATCTATATTTTAGATTATTGTGATTTCATAATTACAAAAATATATTTAGGCTAGGTCGTCATATTATATATATTTATTTTTTTAATTTATTGCCCTTAAATTCTTTAAATTTTTTAAATTCATCATTGTTCATATTATATATTTTAAATTCAATATTTTCAAATATGCATTGATTTTTAATATATCGATATGCTTTATCTCCTTCATAATTTTTATAAAATGCATAAATGGGAGAATTGTGTTTTGATACGATATATATGCCTTCATTAACTTCGATTAAAGATGGACATTCAGTTAAAATATTCATCAAAGAATCATTTTTTATAATTTTAAATTTATTTTTTTCCTTTATGGAATTAATTAAGTTATCAAATGAAATATATGTTTTTAAAATTGCTTTTGGATATTTTTCTAAATAATTATTGTATGTATCAATAGATATTTTTTTAATAAATCCTGTAAGTTCACTAACTGCAAATAGCGTTTTTATTTTTCCTAATGCTCTTCTGCCTTCAATTGTCTTATTTTTTGTAGCATATAGGGCGTATAATTCTTCACTATTGTTAAATATTAAAGTTCCAGCATCTAATTTATATTTTTTAGATATTAAATTTATTTCATACAATCCAGTTCCAACGAAATTATATAAATCATTATATTGATTTAATATAATACCTTCCTTTTTATTATCGGATTTTATTTTTGTTGATTCTGATATTTTGCCATTTTTTAATGTTTCATTTTTTCTGTCATCTAACTTGTTTTCAATGATCATATTAAGTGAATCTTTGCTATGGCACTCATATACTTGAATTGTAAAAACGACTGGCAACTTTTTTAATATTGTTCTTAAATCAGACTTTTTTCCATTATTTGTCGAAAAAATCAAATCAGAATCATTGTAAAATAATATATTATTTTCTATTTCTATATATCCTGTAAAATTTTGTAAAAAAGAAATGGTATTTTTTAAATCGGTTAAACCGCCCGTTTTTGAATATATTTTTTTCATGTTCTCACGGCAACATAATATATATATGTATTGACCGTAGTTATTTTGACCACTACAATCATTAATATTAACACTGCCATATATTGCCCATTGTTGACAAAAATATATGTGTATATTGCACTGCCCTAATAATTAAGGCATATTTTTTTTATTATCGATGGGATTTACTGCATATATTATTAATATATAGCACCTAAAAACAATGAAATATTAATAAAATAAAACGAAAACGGCACCGGGGGGGAATCGAACCCCGAGTTCAATCGAACTTGACGGATCTGAAGTCCGCCCTGTATCACCAGATACAGCACCCCGTGCCACGACTTAGATAATTAATTACTATATTTCTATGTAGGTATTACTAATATATAATCTAATATATAATATTTTCCATTTTTTTAAATTATTAAGATATCTTCAATTTGTATTATTCTAATGATTTAATGGAGCCATATCCATTATTCAAAAAGTATATATATGATTATTATAGATTAATTATTTATCTGTAATGATTTATAATGATAGATTAGCCATACATTAACATATCCATTATTATATTTATACATTATACCTTTATCAATATATATTATATATGAATTTCTCACATTCTTATTTATTTTATTCATTATCTCGGTGATTATATGGATTTTGATAGTTTAATGGAATTAGTAAAAAAAACTGGGCGAATTGAAATAAACGATATAAGTATAACTGCGGATGAACTTATAATAAATATACCTTCTGCGCCACCCATGAGAATTCCACAAACTCCTGCAATGAAGCAGACGCTGGCAGAATCGGGAGTTTATGAAGATTTAAAAATAAGTATCCCTGATGTAGATTGGGAGC
This sequence comes from Methanococcus aeolicus Nankai-3, assembly GCF_000017185.1. Taxonomy (NCBI): domain Archaea; kingdom Methanobacteriati; phylum Methanobacteriota; class Methanococci; order Methanococcales; family Methanococcaceae; genus Methanococcus; species Methanococcus aeolicus. The sequence goes on from NC_009635.1 coordinate 227,687, forward strand.
TCCCAATAAATACCTACAAAGGAAACATAAGGGAAGTGCAATTTGGACGACCCAAATCCGAAGGAGGAAGGGGAAAAGTCATAAAAATCGGAGGGCAAAAGGCACTTTATAGATTTGAAGAACCACAGCCAAATAATCCAGTGGTAACTTTTGATATATTTGATGTCCCTATGCCAGGGCTTCCAAAAAACATTAGGACATATTTCGAGGAAGTTATGCATGACCCTGCTGAATGGGCTAAATTATGCGTAGATAAATTTGGGGCAGATATGATTACAATGCATCACATTTCCACAGACCCGAAACTTAAAGATACCTCGCCAAGAGATGCCGCAAAATTGATGGAAGATGTATTGCAGGCAGTTGATGTTCCATTTGTAATCGGAGGAAGTGGAGACCCGTCAAAAGACCCAAAAGTATTGGAAGCTTGTGCAGAAGTTGCAGAAGGAGAAAAATGTCTTTTAGCATCTGCTAACCTTGATTTAGATTATAAAAAAGTTGCCGATGTTGCTATGAAATATGATCACAATGTGCTTTCTTGGACCATTATGGACCCGAATATGGCAAAAGACCTTAATAAAAAATTAATTGCTCATGGATTAGAGGGGGATAGAATTGTTATGGACCCTACAACCTGTTCATTAGGATATGGTTCTGAATTTTCAATCAATGCCATGACAAGGTTAAGAATTAATGGATTAAAAGGAGATGAATTTGTAAATATGCCAATGTCTTCTGGAACCACAAATGCTATTGGAGCAAGAGAGGCCTGGATGGTAAATCCAGAATGGGGAGACAGACAATACAGATTACCATTATGGGAAATTACAACAGGATTAAGTATGCTTTTAAGTGGAGTAGATATTTTTATGATGCTTCACCCGTTATCAATTGCCGTATTAAAGGAGTTTGGACAAACACTTACAACTAAACCTAATGAAGTAAAATTAACTACGGATAATTATGAATGGATTAAAGCATAAAAATTATTTATTATATATTAATATATTAATATGTTATTATTATTATTATTATTATTATTATTTCTACATATTATTTCGGTGATATAATGGCTAAAATAAGTGCGATGGATATTTACAAATTACTTCCGAAAACAAACTGTAAAAAATGTGGGGAAGCTTCCTGCATGGCATTTGCTACCAAATTACAAAATAAAAAGGCGATGGTAGAGGAATGCCCCATAATGAATGCCCCAAAATTTGAAGCAAAAAAGAAAGAGCTCGTAGAATTATTATCTCCACCAGTTAAGGAGGTATGGTTTGGATATGATGATAAAAATCATAGGGCTACAATGGGTGGAGACGAAGTAATGTATAGGTATGAATTAACATATTATAACCCTGCACCATTTGGAATAGATATATCTGACAATTTATCAGATAATGAAATAAAAGAAAGAGCAAAATATATTGAAAATTTTGTATTTGAAAGAACAGGGGAGAAATTAACTCTTGATTTTATAGCACTTAGAAATGCGTCAAATGATCCAGAAAAATTTAAAAATGCTTTACAAATCATTCAAGAAAACACCAAAATGCCAATATCTTTATGCTCTATTAATCCAGAAAGCATAGAAGAAGCTTTAAAAATAATAAACTCTAAACCATTAATTTATGCCGCCACAGAGGACAATTTTGAAAAGATGCTTAATGTTCTTTTAAAACACAAAAAAGAAACCAATAAAGAATTTGCATTAGTTTTATCCTCGAAACAGATAAAAACATTAAAAGGAATGGCAAAAGAATGTTTGAACCACGGAATTGATGATTTAGTATTAGAACCACATACACACCCCGAAAATATATCGGAAACATTGGACAAATTCATAGCATTGAGGAGAAGTGCCATTGAGAAAGAAGATAAATTGTTAGGATTCCCAATATTGGGATTGCCAATAAACACCTATTTTTATACCCTTAACAATAACTCTATTTCTCAATTTATTGAAGAACCCAATAAAGCTGCGGGAATAATGGAGGCAAGAACTGCAAACACTATGTTAATTAGGTATGCTGATGCCATTATACTACACGGATGTGAAATTTGGGAGCTCATGCCAGTATTGACTCTTAGACAGGCACTATACACTGACCCAAGAAAGCCACAGGCAGTAGATGCCGATATATATCCAATAGGAAATCCAGATGCAGATAGTCCGGTGATTATGACCACAAACTTCTCTTTAACATATTATACTGTTACAGGTGATTTTGAGAAAGATGGCGTTAAATGCTGGTTAATTGTATTGGATACAGAGGGTAAAGCCGTAGATGTTGCCGTAGCTGGTGGTCAATACAACGGTGAAAATGCTAAAAACCTAATTGAGGAAAAAGGTTTGGCCGATAAAGTTAATCATAATGTAATCATATTGCCTGGATTGGGAGCTCCTGCAAGGGGAGACATCGAGGAAAAAACAGGTTGGAATTGTGTAGTTGGAACAAGGGATTCTTCACAGGTTGGAGACTTCTTGAAGAAAAACTGGGAAAATATATTGGAAAAAATAGGAAAAAATAATTAATATTTTCCATATATTTTATATTTATTTTAATTTTTAGTATATTTTAGTATATTTTATTGTGTATATTATAATTGATGTAATTATTAATTAAAATACTTTGATTATAGAAAAGTATTTATATTAGATATACATTATTACAGTATGCTCTGATTAGCAGAGAAGTAAAATTAATTAGCCCGGTGGTGTAGTGGCCAATCATACGAGACTTTGAATCTCGTTACCGCGGTTCGAATCCGCGTCGGGCTACTTTTTATTTTATAAATCTATATTGGTATATCTATATAAATTATATAATTTTAAATAATAAATTCCTATTTTGGTGTAATTATGAACTCCAACAAAACCAGAGAAAATTCTTTAAATATATTAATTATTTCAGAAGGAAAATATGGAGAACGGGCAGTTAAAATAATAGGGGACAAATTTAACTGCGATTTTATGAAATTAAATTATTTAGGAGATTTTGAAGACATTGAAATTGATAAAAATCAATTAAAAGAAATCGAAAAATATGATATTGTGATAACATATATATTAAATCCTGATTTAACATATTATTTATTAAAAGAGCTATCAAACAAACCACTATTTACAATAGTTGGAGCTTGGGCAGGGGAAGGATTTAAAAAACAGCTTGAAAACTTTGGAAATGTGATTTGTCCAAATTTAATGTGTGATTTTAATGAGGAAGATTTAAAAAATAAATTAAATAAATATCCGCAGTTAAAAGAATTTTTAAAATATTTCGGAGCTCCCAAAATAAACCTTCATATAAAAGACAATAAAATAGATGGTGTGGAGATATTAAGGGGAGCTCCCTGTGGCTCAACAAATGAAACGATGAAAGAATTTATTGGAAAAGAATATTCTGAAAAAACGATAATTGATATTGGTTTGAGAGTTCAGCACTATTGTAGGGCTGGAAAATTAAGAATTTTTGTAGAAAAAGAAGGCAAAAAAAGTAAAGCTGGAAAATGTTTAGTTAATGGAATTAATGTAATATAAAATATGGAACATAATATATTATCTAATTATAAAAACCATAGTTAATCTTCGGTCTTTTTCACTAAACCGTCTCAAAAATTAGGGGAATTATTACAATATAGCGGACAACGGATAGTTGTTGGACCCACCATAAAATCATAAAAACTCCTTCGGAGTTTTGGGATATAAAAATTTCCCGAACAAACCATGCATGATTTTTTATTTTTTAATCGTATTCTCTCCAAGTGTGTCCGCATTTTGTACATTTATAAAATCTTGTTTCTGGCTCATCGGCACATCTAGTTTGTTGAAGCCACCAATATACCTCCATATTTCCGCAGTTTGGGCATTCAATTCTTGTTGTTGGAAGTGTATTCACATCTTCTATAACTACTATTTCCTGTTTGGTTTCTAATTTTTCTTTTAATTCATATGATTCAGTTTTTTCAAGTTCCTCCTCAAATCCGCAAACTGTGCATACTAAATTATCTTCTTTTGGAAGCATAATATTATTACATTTAGGACAAAATTTTACCATATTATCACCTATATTTTATTTATATTTCTTTAAATAATCTTCAAATATTCGCTTATGATCAAAGGCAAGGTTTAATTGTTTTATGTCTTCAATTTTAAACAGTCCTGCCTCTTTGGCATCATCTCCACTTTTTAACAGTCCGTCAATATACTCTAAAACATAAACAACTGAAACAGTATGTCCTCTTGGGTCCCTATTTGGGTCAGAATAGACTCCAAGCAACCCTTTGATTTTAGTTTTTAAATTTGTTTCTTCAAATAGCTCCCTTAATACTGCACATTCTGTTGATTCTCCATAATCTACAAACCCGCCGGGAAAAGCCCAAAAATCTTTATATGGTTCGTTTTTTCTTGTTATTAAAACAATTTTTCCATCAATCTCAACAATTCCATCAACAGTTAAAGATGGAGATTTATATTTTCGTGTCATCGTATCAATATAATCATTATAATCTATAATCAATATAAAAATGATAAATATTATATATAAACAAATATAATCAATTTAAGATATTATTATATGGCGTTGTGTTTAATATAATTTTAATTAAAGATGTTTTTATATTATATATAATTTTCGAAAAACGAAATAAAAAAAATAAAAATAAACTAAAAAAGGTGATTATTTTGCACTGGGCTGATGCAACTGCAAAAAAAATTATAAAAAAAAGACAAAAACAAAATCCTAAAAAGTATCTCATATCTAGTGGTATAACTCCATCGGGACATATCCATGTAGGAAATGCAAGAGAGACCCTTACAGCAGATGGAATATATAAGGGGCTGTTAAAAGAAGGCGTAGAAGCTGAATTAATATTTATAGCCGATAACTATGACCCACTTAGGAAGGTTTATCCATTTTTACCACCAGAATATGAAAAATTCGTTGGTATGCCATTAAGTGAAATACCCTGTCCAGAAGGTTGTTGTGATAGCTATGCGGACCATTTTTTAAATCCATTTATAAATAGTTTGGACGATTTAGGAATAAATTTAACAGTTTATAAGGCTGATGAAAATTATAAAAATGGATTATACAATGATGCCATAATAACGGCACTAAATGATAGGGATAAAATTAAAGGAGTATTGGACAAATACAGAAGAGAACCACTTCCAGAAGATTGGTATCCATTAAATATTATCTGTGAAAAATGTGGTAAATTAAGTACTACAAAGGTAATTAATTACAACAGTGAGGAGAGCACCGTAGATTATGAATGCCAATGCGGACATAAAAACACAGTTAAACCATTTGATGGTAGGGGGAAACTACCATGGAGAGTAGATTGGCCTGCTAGATGGAAAATATTTGATGTAGTTGCCGAACCAATGGGGAAAGACCATGGGGCATCAGGTGGTTCTTATGATACTGGAATAAAAATATCTCAAATGGTGTATAGATATGGAGCTCCTGAAAAAATAATATATGAATGGATTCAATTAAAAGTAGGGGATAAAGCCCTTCCAATGTCTTCCTCGTCGGGCGTCGTATTTGCTGTAAAGGATTGGGTAAAAATCTGCCACCCCGAAGTTTTAAGATTTTTATTACTTAGAAGCAAACCTTCAAAGCATATTGATTTTAATTTAAAAACTCTTCCAAATATTGTAGATGATTATGATGAACTTGAAACAAAATATTTTGGGTTAAAAGAAAAAGAAGGAAATGGGGAAGAATTAAACGAAAACGAAAAAGATAAAATAAGATTATATGAACTATGCACACCAAAAATACCAAATAAACTTCCTTTAAATATACCTTATAAATTCTGTGTTATAGTATCCCAAATAGCATATAATCCAGAAACAGAAACTATCGACATGAATAAGGTAATCGATATTTTAAAAAGAAATAACTACGAACAGGCTGAATTATTAAAATACGAAGAAAATAAAGAAGACTACAATAAATTGAAAACACGATTATATTGTGCAATGAATTGGGCAATAGAATATGGTGAAAAATTAATATTAATCGACTCAAACACGGCAAAAGAAAATTACAATGAGTTAAGCCAAAAGCAAAAAGAATGGATAAAGCTATTTAGAGAAAACTTAAAAAACATGGGAAATAATGAAGAAAGCTATAATGCTTCATCAATACATGAATTAATATATGATAGTGCAAAAGAGATTGATTTAGAACCAAAAGAAGCATTTTCAGCCTCATATAAAATATTGCTTGGTAAAAACTACGGCCCTAAATTGGGTAGTTTTTTATCATCTCTTGATAAAGATTTTGTTATTGAAAGATATGCCCTATAAAAATTATAGATAAAAAAATACATTCTTTTTTATATTTTTATATTCCGTGGTAAATTGATGGACACAATGCATATTGAAGCTCACGAGGAGATAATAGCTAAATCCTTCGAATTTTATTTAAATTAGATAAATTAGATATTAATAGCAATTTAATTACATATATTTAAGCATATATCCCTTTTAGGTTATTAAACTGTTAATTCGGTGATTTAATGATTGAAATAATTTCATATCAAGAATTTAAAGGAAATAACAAAGATATTGTAGATAATGAATTTAAAAAATTGATAGAAAAAATAGAAAATAAATATTCTGTTGAAATATTGTCCATTGAATCTAATGAAGGAGAGGATAAAGACGAAACCGTTCAAATGGTATGTAGTTGTTCAGGAGAGGAAAAAGAAGAGGAAGAATTATATGCAAAACTTGCTGAAATAAATATAAAATTCAACTCATTTAAGGAATATATTGAATATTGTTTAAATTATGGTGCTGATTTAGATGTCCTTGAACCTTCAAAATTAAAACTAAGCTCAAAAGAATTTGGGGACGCCATTGCTCAAATTATTGGATTTTTTAAGGAATTTTGTAATAAATATGGAATTGGATTTAATGTGCATATAAAAGAAGAAGATGAAAATATAGATATAGAACAATATAAAAAAGGAATTTATGATGAAGATGAATTATTTGATATGGGTGAAGATGGGTTGATAAGAATAAAAGCAGTTTTTGAAGGAATTGGGGATTCTGAAAATGATTTGATTAAAAAGATAGTTATGTCATTAAATGATGAAATTTTGGTTCATAAAATTACAACAAAAACAGTTGAAATTGAAGACGATAAAATACCCGAAATAAAAAATAAATTCTATGGTGTTATCGGTGTTGAAATGCTGTGCAAACCTTTTGATATTGTGGAAATAGCATATAAATTCTTACCCATAGTAGTATCTATTGAAAATAAAGAAATAGAATTAAGCGGATTAGAATTACAAGACATTGGTAATGATTTGGGTGGCGCCATATTTGAATTATCTCATGGAGTAATAAATAGGTCAACTAACTAATTTTATTTATTGGGGGTTACCATATCGTAGATAACCAATTGGAAAACTTCCCCATATTCCTGCATTATATTATAAATTATTGAATATTTATATATTATATGGGTGCATATATAGAACATATTAGTTCGTTCGGAGCTCCCTGTAAATGAAACATTGAAAATAGGGATATTTTCTTTCGAACAAACTCTATATTTAATCAATAAATTAATATTATTTTTGGTGAATACATGATAAATAAATGTGAGATATGCAACGGGACGGGTAAAAAAATAGTTAAATACGAAGAATGCCCAGAATGTGAAGGGACAGGATTTTTAGAAGAATTTGATACCAAATCTCAATTTAAAAGGGCATCTAAAAACTCAAAATACGATTTTGACGATGCCGAATTACCATGCCCTACATGCAACGGTTCGGGGCAAATCCCAATTTATGATTCCTGCGAATATTGCGGGGGTAGCGGGAAAGTTGTAACATGTGGTAAATGCAATAAAATAATTGGAAAATATCCACAAGATAAAGATAAATCATTATGCGAAAAATGTGAAAAAATGGAAAACAAAGCAAAAGCTCAAAAAATAGTATATGAATTAGATGGATTATGTAATATGTATGATTTAGAGGAGGGGGCATATTATAAAGGAAAAGTGGTTAGAAGCGAAAAATATGGACTATTTATACAATTGAACAATCAAACAAGGGGATTATTAAGAGGTCGGGAAATGATTGGAAAAAGAATGTCCGACTTTAAAATAGGAGATAGCATAATTGTGCAAGTATCCGAATTAAAACCAAGTAAAAGAGAGGTTGATTTTAGGTATTTACCGATATCAGATTATACCATAGAAAAACTTGAAAGAAAAATTCCTCTAACTACAATTAAAGAAATAAACGAGAATGGAGTTTTGGAAATGAGGGACGAAACTGTCCATATTAAAGGGGAGCTCCTTTACATTACCCAAACACCGGGACCTACAATATTTACTATTACTGATGGAACAGATATCGCATGGATTGCAGCATTTGAAATAGCTGGACTAAGAACCCACCCCGAATTAGTTGAAGGGGATATCGTAGATGTTGTAGGGACTGTTTCAATTAGGGATGGAAAACTTCAAATTGAAAGAATTAAGATGGAGAAATTAGAAGGGGAAGAACTAGAAGAAGTAAAGGCAAGAATAGAAGCAGAATTGGACAAAAAAGCAGAACCATACAGCGACATAGAATTCCTTGTAAAAAGCCCAATTCTTGAAAAATTAAGACCAAAAATGGCAGAAGTAGCAAAACAAATAAGAAGGGCATTATTGGACGGAAAACCAATAATTTTAAGACATCATGCCGATACAGACGGATATTGTGCAGGTTTGGCATTGGAAAAAGCAATAATACCAATATTAAATGAATTTTCAATTGATAGTGGAGCCCAATGGCACTATTTCAGAAGAAGCCCTTCAAAAGCACCATTTTATGAGTTGGAAGATATTACAAAAGATTTATCCTTTGCAATAGAGGACAAAATAAGATTTGGTCAAAAATTGCCCCTTGTAATATTGACAGATAATGGTAGTACCCACGAAGACATACCAGCATTAGCTCAGGCAGAAGCTTATGGTATTGATGTTGTTGTAATAGACCATCATTATCCAGGAGATGTAATAGGTGGTAAAGTAGAGGTAGATGAATATGCAAGTGCCCATGTAAATCCATATCTCGTAGGAGGGGATAGTAATTTAACAGCCGGAGCCCTAGCAACAGAAGTAGCAAGAATGATAAATAAAGACATCACCGACGATATAAAGCATCTCCCGGGTATAGCTATGGTTGGGGACCATGCAAAAGGAGAGGAAGTAGAAGAATACATAAAAATAGCAACAGAAGATTTGACGGAACATAGTGCAAAATATGGAAACAATAAAGAATACACAAAAGAAGAATTAGATATAATTGGTTTGTGTATGGACTTTGAAGCTTTCTATTTAAGATTTATGAATGGAAGGGGAATCGTTGAAGATATTTTGGCAATAAATAAAACAGAAATAAACAGACATGAAAAATTAATAGACATATTACATACCAGAGCAATAAGTATGACCAATAGGCAAATGAAAGCTGTTTTACCTGCAATAAAAACCAGAACTCTAAAAAATGGAATAATATTGAACATGCTTGATGTTGAGAAACATGCCCATAAATTTACATTCCCTGCACCCGGAAAAACTTGCGGTTTTGCCCATGATATCATAGTTAAACAACATCCAGAAGATACTCCAATAATCACTTTATCATATGGTCCTGATTTTGGAGTTGTTAGAGCAACTGATGCAGTTAGTGATAAATTCTCCTTCAATTTGAATTTGATTGTTCAGCAACTTATAGAAGGAATTCCAGAAGCTTCCCTTGATGGAGGGGGGCATGAATGTGCTGGAAGTCTGAAATTTGTTGAAGGATTGAGGGAGAAAGTATTAAATAAATTTGTTGAAATCGTTGAAAATATGACGGAATAATTAAAAATAAAAAAATAAAAATAAATAAAAACTCTTTGAGTTTTTATACGATAATATATTGCAAAGAGTTCTCGAACGAACTATATATTTTGGATATGTAAAAGACATTAACTATTGGAGATTCATCGTATAATTTATTATAATTCGTCAATAAATGTCAAGTCAGAATACTCCATGACATCATGAAGTGCATTAATTTCAATAGGTATTCCACTATTTTTTATTACAACAAATGGATTTATCCCTCCAATTGTGGCAAATCCAAACATTCCCTTTTCAACCTTTATGCCATATATGGGATTATTTGGCTTTCCTATCTCTATAATACCAGTCCAATTTAGTTTTTCCATAATATTTATTAAATTTTCTCTTGCACTCATTGGTGCCTTTCTAATGCCCGATAATATTGTATTTTTTCCATCTACTTTGTTAAAAAATACTTCGTGGGGATCTAATGAAGTTCCATCATATGATATCGTATCAATAAATCTATTTTTATTTAATTCCAATATTCCTCCATAATAAGGTATAACTGGAATTCCATATTTTAAAAATATCCCATCTATTGTAGTGGAACATAATGTATTTATTTGTATTTTGTTATCCTTGTCTATGATGCCGATTTTATCTGATATTATTTGTTTTTTATTCGTGCATTCTTTCAATATTTCAATAACATCTTGTTTATAAGATTTATCTATATATCCAGTATTTACCAAAACAGCACCCCGTTCCATTTCAATATCATAATTTACATTATGCATCATAGAATTCATTTTAGATAATACGGAGGATATTTTTATATTTCCTTTTTTAACAACTGGATTTAAATATTTTTTAGTTTTCTTTTCCATCAACGATAGATCGGTTAATGATGTTGCAGCACCAATATTTACAACATGCCCAAGTTCAACAGCAGGACATATCGGACATAATCCACCTACGAGAGCCACTCCAATTTCATTTTCATTTAAATCAATACCCAAAACATTTTCCTCTCCATAACTTAAAACACCATTTAATAAATCTCTATTTAATAGATTTTTAAATTTATCTTTTGTAGATTTTGGAATTACCCTAAAATTGGCAGGAATATATCCTTCTCCATTTTCGATAATCCCCAATATATCAGTTTTACCTCTTGATATAAATGCATCTAATGGGTCAATAGATGTTTTTTTAAAGTCAATCGTTCCATCAAAATATGCAGGTTCATAATCTTCAAATTTAATAATTCCTCCATATTTCGGGTTTGAAAGAATTCCATTTTTTAATAAAAAATTGTCAAAGGTTATAGAACATAGCGTTTCCACAGTAATTAAATCATCATTATCATTTTTAATATTTGCATTACATTCCTTTGATATATTCATATAATCTCCTATTGAATATCCATGTTCCATTACTTTTAACGCTAAATTTTTAATTTCTGCATAATCTCCTTCAATTGTGGTTTTATTTATAATTACTTTTGTTGGAAAATTTGATAAATATAATTTATCCATAATTTGTGAAAATACTGAACCAATTCTATATGAAATATTGGCTCTTTCCAACTCCTCTAATCCTTTATTAGTTATACTTCTTCCAGCATAACCAAATTTTTCCGTTAGATTCCTTTCATCCAATAATTGAAGGTGGTATCGCACCGCCCGCTCTCCAATTTCATAACCTCTTTTTTGGAGCTCCTGGGCAATTATTTTTGCCCCAACTGGTTCGCTATGCTCTGAAATAATTGTTAGAATTTCTATTAACTTATCATCTAATTTGTCCAAATTATCACCGAAAAATTATATCATGATCTTAAAATTAATTTATAATATATACATACCATATAATATATATATTAATAAGAATATAAAATAGTATGATATTATGGGTGATTATTTATGAAAAATATGATCAGTAAAAAGGCACAACTTTCTCTTGAAATGGCATTGTTAATGTTGGCAGTAGTTGCCAGTGGGGCTGTTATAGGATATTTTATGATGGACGATACGCTTTTTGAGGGGGATAGTTTAGGCCAAAGTCGCGAATTGTCTTCCCAGGGGTTTATTGGTAATAAAATAATCAATAATAATCCGCAGATAAGTTATGAAGATATAAATACAACAACGGATACAGAAGATGACGATAAAGATGATGACGAAGATACAGTAGTACTTCCAGATTTATTGCCTACAAGCATAATTATTAAATATACAAATGGAACCGGAATAGCTCATGGTTGGAGAGAACTGGTTCAAAACAATGGCAATGAACATCAATTAACAGATCAATTTGGACATCAAGAAGGAAATTGCGATAATAATTCAAATATATATATAACAGTAGATATAAAAGACATAAATATGGTAAATATCACGGACCTTTTTTATGTTGCATTATATGATAATGATGAAAAGGTTGACACAGCCGTTGCATCAAAAATAGGTAAAAATGAATGGAAAGTAGTGTTTAATTATACGATAACTACATCAAACGGTAGCAAAAACCAGAACCAACATCAAAATAATGGACAACACCAGTACCAAAATCATGGAGATAAAAGTGATCCAATATACGATCATACACTTAAAGCATTGGTGGATTGTGGCGGAGTAATAAATGAATCAAATGAAGATAATAATGAGATAACCGCAAATATAAGTATAACAAAATCCCAAGGACCTCATGAAAATGACAATGAGATAATTACATCATATGATATTTCATTGGGTATGAATATCAACCCAACAAACAGTGAAAAAAATAATGCACTTGAAATCTATGATATTGATGGGCATACATATAATTTATATAAATCAGGAAATAAAAAAGGATTAATTAACGAAAATAACCATAAAATATATATTGATTCAGGTAACTCAAAATCTGGAAATGCTACAAAAATAATATTTAGAGCAAAAGGAAGTAACACCGATTTCAAAATTAACGGAATTACATATGATGTGCCAAGTAATTTCAAAAAATATACAATTATTGCAAATAACATATACGACCCTATTGAATACACAATAAGTCATGATAAGAATGGTGCAGGTGGTTTTTATATTTCCCTAACCTCCACAAATGCAACAGTATATATTACAAAAGGAAATGATGACACATATATTATTAGGATAAACGATGGCAAAATAGATGAGCATAAAGAGTAATCCTATAATTAATATATATTTTATCTTTTTTAACCTATTTTTTTTATTTTGGTGAAATTATGAATATTTTATTGATGGGGGGGACAAGCGACGCAAATAAAATAGCAAAAAAATTAAAGGAATTAGAAAAAAAAGATTTAAAAATAAATATAATTACTACGACAACTACAAATTATGGTAGTGAATTGGCAAAAAAATATTCAGATAAAGCAATTTCAAGGCAATCTACACAAGAAACACTAAAAGAAATAATTATAAATAATGACATATTACTATTAATCGATGCCACCCATCCATTTGCTACAAATATTAGTAAAAAGGCAATTAATTTGTCAAAAGAATTAAATTTAAAATATATCCGATATGAAAGACCTCAAAAGATATTTAAAAATGCTATTTATGTAAATGATTTTAATGAAGCATCCCATAAAGCCATAGAAATAATGGGCGATAAAAATAAAAATATAATGTATTTAGCAGGAATAAAAAACCTAAAAACAGTATCTGACATAATCGGAAAAGATAGGCTAATAGCGAGAGTGCTCCCTGTGTCAGTAAATGAAGCATTAAGCATATTGCCCTCAAAAAATATAATAGGTATGCAGGGAATATTTTCAAAAGAATTAAATAAAAACATAATAAATGACTACAATTGCGGAATAATTATAACAAAAGATAGTGGAGATGAAGGGGGACTTACTGAAAAAATAGAAGGAGCTCTTGAAGCAAATGCTATCCCCATAATTATACAACGACCAAAAATAAATTATCCACTGAAATTTAACAATATTAATGATTTAATTGAATATTTTAACAATATTTAACAATATTATTTTTTAAACCAATTTATTTTTGATTTTCTGGATTTATCTTTTTTTGCTTCAAATTCTTCTTCCTTTCTTCTTTTTTCATCCTCAAGTTTTTGCTTATCAAATTCAAAATCATCCTCTATTTTTATTACATAATCTGCTATATTTTGAATTGCTGTGCTAAATCCTGGTTCTGCCCCTATGATTATTATATTTTTACCATGTTCTTTTGCCTTTCTTATTGCAGGTAAAAAATCCGCATCTCGTGTCATATATATAATTGTGTCTATTGTATCATTGAATATTAATTCTGTTCCATCTACGGCCATCTCAACATCGACATCACCTGCTGAAACCTTTGGTTCATATCCTTGATTGGCAATAGCCTCAATTAATTTATCGGAAGCATACTGGTTTAAATAAACTCTCCCGACTACAACACTACCAAACTCATCCAACACCTCTCTTATTTTATCCAAATCTATGTTAAATTCTTTTCTAAGCATATTGGGTCCATCTATTAAAAGTGCCATTCTATTGTTTCTTTTTTTATTGTCTTGTTTTATATAAAATTTTTTTAAATTAGATAATTTTTCCCACATTTTATCGCCATATTAATATTAATCAAAAATGCCATAAATATTTATTATACATTGAAATAAAAGATTAATAAAATATTGTTATGAAAATCAATATATATAATATGTTCAAAAAGTCTGTTATTTAAGTATCCAAAATATAGGAGCTCCTGCACACATTATAAAGAATATATATGAAAAACTATATAATATTTGGTATTTTTTTGTATTTTATTTTAAATTCCTCTAAATTTTTTACCGTTGTATCCAGAGTTAATGGAGTCAATGAAATATTTCCCTTTATTCTAATTGTATATACATCGGTTTCTTCATCTCGGTCTATTACGGGAGCTCCCCCAATCCAATAGTAACTTCTATTTCTTGGGTCGGTTCTTTCCTCCACATGGGCAGAATACATTTTTTTCGCCAATTTAGTAATATTAATTGGGGTATCCTCCTGTACATTTTCAGGAAAATTTAAGTTAATTACATCACAGTCAAATCCATTGTATAAATATTCTTTAACAATTTTTGCTGTGATTTTTGCAGGAATTTCAAAATTTGCAGAAGATTCTCCTTCTTTAAATTTTAAATGGTCTTCTGTAATTTGCAGTGAACAGGCAATTGATTTTGCCCCATGGTGGGCCCCTTCAAATGCGGCCCCCAATGTTCCCGAGGTTGTTATTTCAGTCCCCAAATTTTCCCCGATATTTATGCCAGATATTACTATATCGGGAACCTTTTTTAAAATTTCATAGATTCCTAATATCACGCAGTCCGTAGGGGTTCCAGATACGGCATAACTCAAACTTCCATCGGATAGTTTAGTTTTGGTAATTCTAAGGGGCTCAAATAAACTAATCGCCCTACCAACTCCGCTTTGCTGATTTGTAGGGGCAACTATGGTAATATTTATATTTTCATCGCCCATTTCATTTAATATCTTCTGTTTTAATTCTACTAGTCCATTTGAATAAATTCCATCATCATTTACAAGAAGAATATCTATAATATTATCACCTCAATAATAAATATAATTTCCATACATAAATAAAGCAAATTATAAATATAAATTGAATACATATATATGGCATAATAAACATATCTTTAATTAGTGGGTATTTTAATTATTTTATTATATATTATTATACCTAGTTACTATTATTAATATTACTATTATTCATTTATTGGTGATTAGTGTGAAAAAAAGAAATATTACGGAATTTCAAATATTGTCCGAAATTGTAAGAAAACAACCACACATAAAACAGAAAGAAATTGCAGATGTATTGGGCATAACGGTTCAAGGTGTATCAGAGCATATTAGAAATTTGCTAAAAAAAGGATTAATAACATCGAGAGGGCGTGGAGAGTATGTTCTCACAGCGGACGGAATGAAGGCATTAAAAGTATGGATTTCAGATTTTAAAAGTTATTTAAACCATGTAAATCAAGATATATATAGGTATAAAGATGTCTGGCCCGCAATTGCTAACGAGGATTTAAAAGAAGGGGATGAAGTTTATCTATATATGAATAAAGGGCATTTATATGCATCAAAAGAAGTTAAGTCGAAATCCACCGCAAAAGTTAGTGAAGGGGGATATGCGGGAGAAGATATAGCAATAGAAAATATAAATGGAATAATTGAAATAAAAAAAGGAAAAGTTATAATATTAAAGATACCTCCAAAAGTTAAAGGAGGTTCTAAAAATGTAGATTATGAAGTTATACAAAACATATTAGATGCCAATAGGGACTCAGTTGTTGCTACTATGGGGACTATCTCCCATGTTGTATCTAAAAAATTAAATATTAAGCCAGAAATAAGATTTGCAGTATTGGAGGGGATAGTGGGGGCATGCGATAGAGGTTGTGATGTAGTATGTCTAATTACAGGTAAAATGACTGAAAAAGTGGTAAAAACATTGGATAAACATAAAATAAGTTATTCTGTAATTGACTGCGCAAAAGATGTCGATAATTAAAATTGAATATCAAAAAATCAAATGATAAATTATTAATATGAGTATTATAAATTATTAATAGAAGTATAAAATACCAATATAGCATATTAAATGAAAAATAAATTAATAAAATAAAAATTAGGAGGCAAAATTATGGAAATAAACGGAGTATTTATTGAAGATACATTTGCAGAAGCATTTCCTATATGGGTTTCAAGAGTATTGATAACAGCAGCAACAGAAAAATTAGCTAAAATAGCGGCAACAGAAGCAACAGGATTTGGATGTTCAGTTATTATGTGTCCAGCAGAAGCAGGAATTGAAAAATATGTTCCAGCAACAGAAACACCAGACGGAAGACCAGGATATATTATTGAAATTTGCCACCCTAAAAAATCAGCATTAGAACACCAATTATTAGAAAGATTAGGACAATGTGTATTGACAGCACCTACAACAGCAGTATTTGATGCTATGGGAGAAGATGCAACAGAACATTTGAAAGTAGGATTTAAGTTAAAATTCTTTGGAGATGGGTACGAAACAAAAGAAAAATTAAATGATAAAGTGATGTACTCTGTTCCAATTATGGGAGGAGATTTTAAAATTGAAAGTAAATTAGGAATTAAAAAAGGAGTAGCAGGAGGAAACTTCTTTATTATGGCAGACAGCAACTCCTCAGCATTAGTAGCAGCAGAAGCGGCAATTGATGCTATAAACGGAGTAGAAAAAACAATAACCCCATTCCCTGGTGGAATTGTAGCATCAGGAAGTAAAGTAGGATATACAAATCCAAAATACAGCTTTATGGCAGCTACAACAAACCAAAAAATGTGCCCAACATTAAAAGACAGTGTTGAAGATTCAGAAATTCCAGCCGATGTAAATGGAGTTTATGAAATTGTTATTGATGGTGTAGATGAGGAAGCAGTTAAAGAAGCTACAAAAGTAGGAATTTTGGCAGCTACAAAAATTGAAGGAGTTAAAAAAATCACAGCAGGAAACTATGGCGGTAAATTAGGACCTCACCAAATAAAATTATGTGAATTATTTGAATAATTAATTTAAATATATATCCTATTTCTTACAATATTTTATTTTCATTATTTTTTAGATTAATTTTATAATCGATTAAAAAAAGCCTGTCTTTCAAAGTTCATATAATTATATTTTAGAATATTGGCCAAAGTAGAGAACTGTCTTATTTATCTTGTTTGCCTAATGTGGCATTAGTGCAAAGCCCATCAATTGACCACATATAATTTGGATACCCATTTATGATTTATAAAATATATATAATTTAAATTTAATTTACAAGAAAAGGTGTTTATTTGAAACCAAAATATGCCTTAAAAAAAGATACTTATGCAGAATTTACACTAAATAAGTCCTTTAATACATATAAAGGAAAAATTATAAAATGTGATTTTAATGGGTTGCTCGAAGGAGCCCTAATGTTAAATAAAAAAAATCATTATTATTTTTATCCATTAAATGCCCTACATATGATTAAACCAGAACAATGTGTTCCGTTAAATATTCTTCCAAAAACTTCATTACCTACAAACCCAAAGGATATCAACACCAAAGAAGCCCTTTCAAGAATTGTGGGAAGGACTTTAAAAATAGGATATAACAACCCAAAAACAACATATTTGGGGCGGTTATTGGGTTTTACAAGAGGTATTTTTTCATGGTCTATTGTGTTAGAGATACATGGCGAAGTTATAATATTATTAAATCCAGATTATATTACATATTATGGCACAACATGGCGAATTCCAAAAAATAAATCTATGCCATATTTATCTCCGGTATTGCTAAATTTAACGAAAACCACAAATTATTTAAAAAAATGTCTTTTGGACGAAGTAGAACTTGAATTAAATCATCCTCGAATCAATATTGAAAACACTGTTTTTGTTTATCCTCATGGTATTGTATCGCGAGATAATGAATTAAAAAATCAGGTCGTAAAATATCTTAAAGAACAGGGGCTTGTATTTAAAAATCCTCGCGGAAAAACCAGATATAATAAAATCAAAACAAATAAAACAAATAAAACAAATAATTGCAAAGATAAGAATAATAATACTAATAATACTAATAATACTAATAATACTAATAACAATAATAATAGTAAAAACAATAATCCAATTATTAACAATTCCAATAATAAAATTAATAAATATTTGATATAAAATATATTTATTATAGGGATAAAATTATCCGATATATCTTAAATCATCCGCACTTGGCGGTCTTGGCTGTTGATGTGTGGATTCTTCTTCAAATTTCTTAATTTTTTCTAAGAATTTTTCCATTTCTTTTGCTCTTTCTTCTAATTCTTTTACATCTATTTCAAATCCAATGATTTTAGATAATAATTCTAATACCTGTCTTGCAGATTTTGGGTCTACCAAATATCCGGGGGTTTCCCCCATAAGACAGACTGCATCAAGCCCATTTAATTTTGAGAATGTCAGCATCAAACCAGCCGCACCAATAATTCCGCCACCATCTTGCCTATATTCAGCCCCCAACTCTTTTATTTTATCGGACAATTCTTTTGAGGTGGAAGCTACAAACACTTTTGGGAGCTCCTCATTTAAAGTTCCTGTTCCAAATCCTCCTATTGTGTAGGTCATTGTAGCTCCATATTCTACTCCAATTTCAACTATTTTTTGGGACAGTTGATATTGTCCAGCAGGAGAAAGTGCCTGAGTATTTCCTACCACTACAATCATTGGCATAGGTTCTTTTACTGCATAAAATTCGATATTCATAGAACTTACTGTCCCATCTGGATTTACCAAAACTTGGGGCGGAAAGTCGTCACAATACAATTCCATAAATTTCTCGCCCTTGAATTCATGAATAATATGTTCGGCTGTTATCAATCCAACATGCCCAATCCCGGGCAGTCCTTCTATCAATATAGCATCTTTTAAAGGTTCTATATCCATTATTTTTTTAGTTGTAATTTTTACCATATTACTCCCTTTTATTATTTTTAATAAATAATATTCTATATAGTGTGGGTCATATTTACTGTTCTTTAAATACCAACATACAATTTTATGACAAATATATCTATCCATATATAAATGAAACTTTAAAATTTAATTAAGTGTAGATATTTAACCTACTCTAAATAATATTCTATACTTATTTAGATTTTCTGTTATTATGTTAATTATTGTTTTATTGTTTTATTAATTTTATTTATATTGATAAATATCTATTTATTTTATTTATATATTACTTATAGGTATATAGTCAATCTTATATTAACTCTTTATTCATCATTTTTCTAAGTGCCCAAATATTATGAAATCCCCTTCTTTTATTTCTATTGGTGCCCCTAAATATCACAACTTGAATTCCTATCGTTTTACATATCGGGCATTGGCATTTTTCCCAAGGTTTATCATTTAATAATTTATAATATTTTTCTTTAAGACGGGGGTCTTTGGAGTTCCGAACAAATATGTTATCATATTCCATAATTATATCAATGGTTTGATTTATGGGGAGCTCCCCTTTTTCATATTTTAACAGGGCCTCCAATGATTTCTTCTCCATCTTTTTTATTTTTTCAATAGGATATTTTGATTTATCCACAACTTTTTTAATCATATTTTTATTTGTAGATTGTGGTATTCTTATTGCAGGATAGCCAATATTTTCATCGGTTATGTAGTTTTTACTGGATTTTAACCATGCCTTTCTAAAATAAGATGCACTATCCATGCTACTAACTCCTAAGTCGTGGAATTTTTTAAAAGCTCCAACTCTGGCAATTCCAAAAAGATGTAATTTTACGCCTGTGCCTATTATAATTGGTTGTATTTCTTTTAATATTTCAATTATAAAATCTGTTTTATAATTTATGAGAGCTCCCAAAGCTATATAATTATATCCCATATCAATAAGTGATTTAACGGAGCTCCCATATGTTTCCACACTATAACCTTGTGCCGTTCCAATGGGGATATAATTATATCCTTTTTTATGGTGCAATTTTAAAAACTTTTCGGCATTTTCCAAGGTAAAAGCTATCCTACTATCCTTATCTTTTTGAGTAAGTGAGACTCTTTTTTTCTTTTCATTTTCATCTTTTATTATTATATTGTCTACTACTAAATGGTCGGGAGCTACACCATAGTCAAAATTTAATTTATCATATAATTTTGAAATATTTTCAACGGAATAAAATTCTGGGGGCTCTTTTTCATTTACATAACCAAAAGCACCGCAATCTCCCATTACCTCTAAATCTGAGTTTTTAGGGATTTTTAAATAGTTTTTTATATCGGTATGATTTCGTATTTTATAAATTTCTTTATTATTATCATTATTATTTAATGAAATTTTATTTTGAAATACTGCCAAACTAAATAAAATACCGTCATATGGAACTTCTTTAAACAAATTGTGGGCATAAGCTCCATTATTGTATAAATCTTTTTTATGCCCTTCTGAAAATTCATCTGTTATAAAATTAAAATTGGGGTCTAATCTATCCTCCCAATCGGGCAAAAAATATTTTAATTTATTATTCATAGTAAATACCACAAGTATATTGTATATTAATTTAATTACAATTATTGTCAGAAAATTTAATTTTCTCTTATATCAAAACGAAGAGTGGATTTCATTTCAAGTTTTTCATTCTCTCCGCTTAAAATTAATTCTTTAATTTCATCATGTTTTTTTATCTTCTCTATGTTTTAGTTCAATTCTACTTTTTAACTCGGTGAAAATAGCATTTGCTCTCTTCTCTAAAAATACAGGGTAATCATCATTCATAATTCCAAAATCATCTAAATCATTTATAAGGTGTGATTTTAATGAATTTGGCAAATCATCATTTTTATCTAAAAAACCTTGAATATAAACTGATGGTGCATTAGCACCAATCTTTCTTTTATTTAAATCCGCTCCAACTAGAGCAATATTTACAAGGCTATTTTCGTTATCAATATTATTTTTCTTTAAATATGCTTTCGGGAAAAAATGATGATAATTTTTACTATTCGCAACTTTTAACCATGAGTTATCTAAAATAACTTTCCCATTATCTTGAAAATCTTTTGGCTCGTGGTATGCCAATAAACATAAAATAGCCTTACAATAACTACTTCCCGCACTGAAATTTGTTTCGATTAAATCTTTTGGAGAACTTAAATGAACTTTTACCTCATCGTAGTTTGGTCTATTCCCTTTTAAAATTTCATCAATTCTTTTAATATCTTGAGCCAGTTTAGATTCTGTTGAACTTGAATACCTAAATGATAGCGATATTCTCCAAAAGAATTCTTCTAAATATTTTTGTTGTTCTCCTTGTGGCCTTTCTTTCTGGAAATAAAAGAAGTATGCAAAAGGAACTAATAACGAGTCATAAGGTAAAAATGCAGAAACAGGAATACGATAAACTGAACGGAAATAATCAATACTTTCTTTTAGTGCTGAAATTACATCATCCCAAATATCAATAATTTTCTGTCTGTCCAGTTGTAAAATTACGTTTCTTTTACATTCTTTGTTTTTACTTAAAATAAGTCCAAGAATACTAAGAATTACGGAACTTGAAATTGTATCATATTTACTTTGGGATAATTCTTCCAATAATGTTTTGAATCTGTCTTCCATATCAAACTTTTGTTTTTCGTCATAAGTTTTTGCGGACATAATTTCAAAAAGAGTAAGAGTCTGTCCGCCCGTATTAATTCTTGTAAACACTTCTACTGCAGAATCAATACCCTCTTTACGAAGAACAATAGTTGAAAAGTCATAGGTTGAAAAAGTTTGAGAATATTGATGTATTTTCTTGAAATGATCATCGGAGTATTTTTCTTTTATTTTAAGTAAATTATCATTAAAATTTAATACTTCGTTAAGTGTTATAAAGGATGTTTCTTCAGGTTCTTCTGAAATGACAATTTGATTATCATTATCTTCGATGTCCCCATCTAAATTTACATAAATTTCTCCGTAATCAGTAATTTTCTTTTCTCCTTCTTTTTGAATTTTAGCGCCCAAGAAAGCAGCATAAAGAGAAGTAATTCTTTGTTGCCCATCTAAAACATATTGAATTTTAGTGTCGTCGTCAGGAACAGGTGGAAGTTCAAGATTACCAATGTTTTTGATATTATTTAATCTTTCGTTTGTTTCCCACAAAATAAAAGTACCTATTGGATAACCTTTCAAAATACTATCCAATAATTTTGCAGTTCTATCCAAACTCCAAACAAAATTTCTTTGAAATTTAGGGACTTTAATTTGCCCGTTTTGAATTTCTGATATTAAATCAGTGTATTTCTTTGAATCTGGTTTTGGTTGCTTGCCCATAGTATTCCTCATTTAATATTAAAAGTTATATTTAGCATATAAGTTTTGTTCTTTTTTTAATTTATAAATCATCGTTTTCGGAATGGAGTGGAGAAAACACAATATTATCCCCTCTTTTGTTTTAGGAAAAATCAAATTTTCAAATTTTCCAGTCCTTATTTTAAAAATCTCTCTGCAAATTATTAAATTGTTAAAAAAATGATTGCACATAACGGTTAGGAGATGTGTGAAGTTTACGACCGTAGGGAGCAAATTTGAGCGTAGCCGAAGGCAAAGCTATTAATTTTATTTTATATTTTTATTATATAGTAATTTAAATTTATAAAGGTTTCAATGGATACTTTTTTTTACAGACAGGACAGCCCCACCGTAAATCACAAATACTACATGTTTCTTTATCTGCTGGTTTGTCTATGTTCCAATTTCCTAATTCTTTACATTTTTCAATTTCTTTAACTGTGTTTGAGAAATTTTCCATAGCTTCCTTTATTTTTTTAATATTTTTTTCATCTTTAAAATCAATAATATATTTTGGTTTTGGTGATTTTATTCTATTGAGCTCATTTACAAAATATAAAATACATTTTGAAGGATACCTTCCTGTCTGTTGTTTAAGGAGCTCCCCATAAATAAGCATTTGATATTCATATTTTTTAAGTTTATCTTCATCTTTTGATGGAAATAGCATTCCTTTATAATCCCAAATTTCGAATTCTCCGTCCTCATTTTTTGCGATTACATCCATTACACCATATAACAAATAATCTCCCATATCTGCCTGTAATCTTACCTCCGTATCAATAATTTTAGGATAAAGGTGTTTTCCCTCAATTTTATTAAATTTTTTTAGGAGCTCCTTTACTTGGGATATTAATTTATTATTTTCTTTACTTATTGGAATTATGCCCCTTGATTTTAATGTTTCGTTTGCTTTATTGAGGAGCTCCTCAACATCTGCTTCTGTTGGTAGCGGGTCTTTTTCAGTCAATCCCCCTTTTATAAGTTTTATATTGTGTAAGTATCTTCTATGAAGCATACTTAAAACTTGGTGAATTAAATCACCATGCCATGCCTGAGTTTTTTGGGTGCTGGAAAATCCTTTTACAGTATTAAATCCATACTGTCTTTTGCATAGTTGATATGATAGTATATCTGCTGTAATACTGTATCTTTGCTTTATTTTTTCCTTTTCTTCCTTTTTCTTTATTTTTAAGGATTTATAGGAATTTAATTCCATCATATTAATTCCCCATTTTTTTAATTAATTTTATTTATATTATTCTTAAAATACGAAGTATTTTTAATATATATTTTTAAATTATTTGGGTGTTCTTTTATAAATCCATATAATTTATGGTTATTTTTTTTGTCTATTATATCAGATGTCCATAAATGTATAAGCCCATATTGAGCCCGAGAGTATGCCACATAATGAAATCTAATAATATCTTGAAATGTTTTTTTTCGTGGTATTGTGGATATTCTCTTAAAATCCGTAAATTCTGCAAATTCTCGTTCTAATATTGCCCCGTCATTTGCTTTATTCTGCCATTTTTGGAGATATACAAACACAAACGGAAATTCTAAACCTTTTGCCTGATGCACCGTCATTATAGGAACTTTTCCTTCTGGAATAGTTATTTCCTCGTCCTCAATATCGTCAATACCCCCTAAAAAGTGCCCCACCAATGAGCCGTAAAATTCTATTAACCATTTTACATCAACTTTACCTTTGGTGTGCCCATCAATTGAAATACTTCCTTTGCTTATTAAATTTTCCGTGGGTATTGTAGAATAGCTATTAAATAAATTTGTTAATTTTGCCAACCTATAACTTTTTTCCTCGTCATTTAGCCATTCCGTAAATGGATAACAGGCATATATTTTATAAAGTATATTTTCAATGGAAGAATTAATAAAACTGCCCTCTTCCATAGTTTTTAGTTTTTCTACACTACTATCCACATATTTTTTCAATTCTGGATATTTATTTTTATTGTTTTGATATTCCTCATACCATTTTACAACTTCGTTGCTAATAGGTTGAGACCTTAAATTATTTTCTAAAACGCTTATGTCGGTATCAACAATAGATATAAACGCCCCCAACGCCAATTTTATTTCCTCTTGATTTAAAAAATTCTTTGACCGTGGATTATATATGTCAATTCCATTATTCAATAATTTTTGTCTAATATGCCCAATAAATGAATCATTGCCATTATAATCAATTTCCCTTGTGCTTTTTATTAATATTACGCATTGGGAGTAATCCTCAATAATATCATTGTCTTTAAAATATTTTATAGTATTTGCAACCTCTTCGGCTAATTTCTCATCGTCTTCTTTTTCAATATAATTTAAAGCTAAATAATTGTCAATTGTTTCTTTATCCATTTCTTTTTTTGCCACTAATTGCGGTTTATCCTTTACTCTGGCTCGTTCCATTTCCACATCTTTTGTATATTTATATGAATTTATGTAGTCATCATAATATTTTACAATATCTGGGTGGGAACGATAATTTGATTTTAAAAATATTTTATTAATTTTATCTATGGGAATATTGAATTTTTCTACACAGGTTTTATCAAAATTTACCATACATTCTACTGTTCCGCCCCTAAACCTATACATAGCTTGGTCATCATCGCCAACAACACATAAATTATTATTTTCAATTTGTTTTGCCATTTTGAAATATATTTCCTCTTGAATTGGATTTGTATCTTGGTATTCATCTACCATAATATGTTTTATTGGTGGATTATATCCCGAGCCACTTAAAAACAATTCGCCGTCTTCTGAGTTTAGAAAATCTATAAATTTTAATTGAATTGTTGAAAATGTGCACAATTTAAATCCTTCTAATTTTTCCAAATATTTTTCGCATTCCTCGGCTAATTTTTTATGGTATATTTTGCCATTTTTCAATTTATCAATATTAACTTTATCTTCGATAATTCTATTAAATAAAGTGATGGTTGCACTGGTTAGCCGAGCTTTGTTTTTATAATCAATTATCTGACAGCATAAATCTTTATCATATCTACCTACTAAACATCTAAATTTAGTCCATATCTCTTTATATCTAGCTCCATATTTTGCAATGGGACAGTAATTATATACAAATATATAATTTTCAATTTCATTTATTAGTTTGTAATTTTCGTAGTCTGTATATTTGTATTCCTTCATTATGTCATTGCATAAACTATGAAGTGTGCCAACTCTTAAACTGTGTATTTCTATGGAGCTCCCTTTTAATTCTGGATATAAATCATATAATTTAGTTGAATATTTTATAATTCTATCAAATAGATTTTGTGATGCCTTTTTTGTAAATGTGGTCAAGATTATTGATTTAGGATTAACTCCATCTACAAATATTAGTTTTAGCGTTCTAACTACCAGAACTTCTGTTTTACCAGAGCCCGGACCTGCTACTACCCACAGTGGATTATCTTTGTGATTTACACTATTTTTTTGCTCCTCATTAAATTTATATCCCAATATTGATTCAATACATTCCCAAAATTCATTTAATGATATTGTGATAATTATCCCCTCATTTTGTTCTTGTTTCGTTTATATTATTTATTTATTTATTGAAATAAGCCAATTTTTAAGTTGTGATAATCTTTCCCCTATCATACCATGCCCAATTATTGCATTATTATTTTTTAATATCTCTTTTCCCCTGTCCCCTAGTGCCAATTCATAGGTTTTTCCCATTGTTATAAATATTTCATCATAATTGTTATTCTTTAACTCTTGTTTTAATTTTGTAATTACTTGATTTTGTAATTCTTTTGCTCTTTTGGGTGTCATTACTTCATCATAATAATCTATTATATGGTTTGAATTAATTAATCCATATTTTGCCGATAAAATTAAAATATTTAAATTGTTATTATTATTCTCTTTTAAATTAAAATTTTTTCTTAAAACTTTATAATACATACCATTGTATAAATCTATTGCAGGAATATTATATTTATGGTGTTTTGTCTTTGAGCAGGATAAAATTAATAAATAATTTTTCATACTTTCCCTTAATATTATATTTTAAGTATGGTATTTTTATATATTTTTAGGAGCTCCCTTACTACGACATAATCTTTTTCTGGAATATTTAATATTTCTTTTATTTTTTTTGAAGTATAACATTTGCCATAAAATAAAGATATAGCACCGGTAAAATTATGTGGCTTATTTTGTTTTTTTGCCTTATCAAAATCCAATAATTTTACAATGACATTGTTATTTTCCCTATTAATTATTATATGCTTCCCGCCTTGTATTTCTGTATGGTCTATTTTGTGCAAATCTAATTTTAAACATTGTTTCATTGTTTGTCGTATAATTTGTAGGAGCTCCCTTTTATCAATATTATCCTGTTTCAAATAATCCTTTAAATTAACTCCTTCTAGGAGCTCCATCATCAAAAAATTTTCAGAATAATTATAAACTATTGGGGCTACTCCAAATTTATTTGTTTCCATCATTATTGTAGCTTCATTTATTATGGTATTTTTTGAATTAACTCTTGGGACTTTTAAAGCTATATGCTGATATTTAGTATTATCGTTATTATACCATAATCCTTTAAAAACTACTCCTCTGTGCCCCTTTCCAATAAAATCTAATAATTTTATATTCTGGTTTTTTGTGGTTTCTTTTAGGAGCTCCCAATCTACCAAATTATGAATTATGGGGTGTTTTTTAAATTCTTCAATCTTTAAATTATTAAAATCATTAAAATTATTCATAATTCACCATAACTACTAAAATTAAATATAAAAATAAACTTAAATAAATTATTTAATAATTAAAATATAAATTTCAATGCAACATATAATAATATTATAAATAAAACTCCAGCAATTGCCAATTTAAAAGCTGTTTTTATTGCGGATATTGCTACTTTTATTATTATAATTAATATCAATATTGCCACAATTGCTGTAATTATATCTTCTATCATATTTACCCTCCCCGGTTCTTTTTTGAAGTCTAAACCGTGCTTCGCACGGTATCTCAAAATTTTCTGGAAATTAAAACTCTAAAAAATATTATAATATTTGAAATTAAAATAATAAAATACAATATATAAAATATATAATACAAAATATAAAAAATTATTCAATATAAATAGCAACTTTATTTGGAATTGCAAATCTCTTTTTATTTCCAATGTCTTCCCCATTCACAATTATTTTACATTGGAATTCATTTTCAAGGAATTGTTTTGCATCATTTAATATGTTCTCTTCGTCTATTGGGTTAGAAATTCCATTTTTAACTATTTCATTTATTAATTTTGGAATTTCTTTTCCATATCTTCTTAATTCTGCATTTTTCATAATCAATGGCATCATTTTATTAACGGGAGCTCCTTTATTTTCCATCATAATTTTTAAAACTTCAAATTTCCAGTCATCAGCAGTATATAAATAAATAGTTTTTGGGGCGATATTTGCTATATTTATTATATTTCTTATATCGTCCATTGTGTTTTTTATGAATTCTTCCCCCAATTCACAATTTTCATTTATATAACTATTATCTAGTTGCGGGAATGTTTCATTTGATATATAATTATTATTTTTATTATATCCAAACATCTCCCAAATTTCTTCGCATAAATGGGGTGTAATTGGTGCCAATACCTTTGTCCATATTTCAACAACATATTTTAATAGCTGGTTGTTATTTCCTCCTCTTCTTTTATACCACTTCAAATTATGAGTTAAACCATAAAATAAAGTTCCTATTTTTCTAAGCTGGAATTCATTATATGATTCATTTATTATTTTTAAATCAGAATGAACTTTATGCAATAGCCATTTATCAATGGTGGATAATTCTGTTATTGTTTTTTCTGTATCCTTTAACTCTGTTGCCAATTCATAAAATCTAATTAAATTATCCCTTGCATGTTCCATTTCTTTAAATTTAACATCTGCATCGTGGGGGAGCTCCGCACATGTTGTAATGTAAAACCTACCTACATCAGGACCATAATTTGTTGCAACCTCCTCAATAGGAAGAACAGGACCTTTTGATTTAGACAATTTTTTACCTTCAATAGTTACATAGCCATTTACAACAATTCCCTTTGGGTAGTATTTTTCATCATCAAATAAAGCCACATGGTTAAATATCATAAATGTTAAATGATTTGGAACAAGGTCTTTTGCCGAACATCTCCAATCAAGCGGATAATAATATTCAAATTCATTTCTCATTTCATTTATTAACTCAACAGGTATTTTTGTATTATTGGATATTTCGTTTATATCTCCTTTTCCATAATATACATAGTCAAACAACTCTGGAATAAGTTGTTCTGGCAATATATTGTTGGTATTTATTGTTTTTGCCACTGTATAATATGCCATATATAGAGTACTATCTGAAAGACTTTCAATAACCCAATCTTTATCAAATGGAAACCTTGTTCCAAGTCCTTTTTTCCTTGCACAGGCTTTATCCTTCATCCAATCAATTTTATTGTGGAAATCCATCCTTATAGTTTCAGGCACAAAATTCATTTTATCTACCCAATTATGTGCCTTTTTTTTCCATTCTAAATCAGAATATGTAATAAACCATTGCCCTTTAACAGTTTTTACAATACATTTTTCACCGCATCTACATACCACTTCTGGAATGGAAAATTCTTGAAGTGTTTCGGCCATATTGTTATTTATAAAATCACTTGCTAACTTGTCTTTAATGTCCCTTACGGCAATTCCCTCATATTCTCCACAATTTTCATTTAATATCCCCTTGTGAAATTCCTGTTTATAAATTGTATGTGTGGCATCCTCTAATTTTTCGTCCTTTTGGTTTGTTATGCCCATTTTTTCTACAATTTCCTTTGCAGGATATTTTCCATATCCATCTATTTTTATAAGGGATATTAATTCATCATCAGTTAATTCTTTATTAATGCTACTGTAGTAATCCCTAAGTGCTACAAAATCCTTTGGAGCATGTGCTGGAACACTCATTACACAGCCTGTTCCCATTTCGGAGCTCACAAAATCAGCAGGATATAGTGGAACCTCCTTATTATTTACTGGATTTATTACAATTTTTCCTACCAATTCCTCTCCCTTTATTTCTTTTATTAATTCTACTGTTCTATCTTGATTTTTAAGTTTATCTGAGGCTTCTTTACTTACTATCCAAATGCCATTATATTTTAACGATATTTCGTCGCTACCTTCCTCTTGGCTTTGCACTTCATCATAAACCTTTATTATGTGGTATGTATCATTTGGATTTATCCAAGCATTGACTACTCCATATATTGTTTCTGGTCTAAGTGTGGCCATTGGGATTATACATTCATATTCTTTATCTTCGCCGTCTATTTCGATATTTAATTTTGTTTTAAATTTCAACAATATATATTCTTGAAGTGTTGCCTCCTCCCCCTTTAATAAATCGTGGTCTTCCACAGGATTATCACAACTTGGGCAATATCTAACAGGGTGCGAACCTTTTACTATTAAATTTTTCTCTTTTAATTTTAAAAATTGCCATTCTACAAATTTTTTAAATGTTTCGTCATCTGTTTTAAAGTTCCTTCTCCAATCAAGAGCAAATCCCATTTTTTTAAATGATTCCGTAGCCTTTTTTGAAAAATAATTTACTATATTTTCTGGTGTTGTGAGTGTTTGGAGCTCCCCCATAGGAATATTATGAAGTTTGTTGTATGCCCAAATAGTTTCTGGTGCCTGTTTTTTTAGGAGCTCCGCCAATCCAATAATTGGGGTTCCACTAACATGAAAACCAAAAGTCCATAATACTGTTTTATTATTCATTCTTTGGTATCTTGCCGTTATTTCGGGAATTGTAAAAGTTCTTAAATGTCCAGCATGGAGCACTCCATTTAAATAAGGAAATGCTGCTGTAATAAAAAATTTATCTTTTTTTTCTTGTTCCGTATATTTTAATTTAGATGGATTTTCAAATATTTTATCTTCTTCCCATCTTTTTTGCCATTTTTCCGCAATCTTAACAAAATCAACGCTCATGTTATCAGTCCCTATATTTTTATAGTTCATTATAATTATATTGTTTCGTCATAATATGATATATAATATTATAGATTATATTTTATAATATTTTATATAATTCTTGTATAATTTATATTTTAAATATATTTTAACTTATATTTTTACAAAATATGCATATTTATCAAATAATATAAATAATAGATGTTATTACTTTTATAAATAATATAACTTGCTCAAAAACCTATTTAATAATAGCAATAGTTATAATAATAGTATACTATCATTATAATAATACTATAACAATATCAAGATAATTATGATTATAACAATTATAAAATAATTATTATCATAATATTAAATATTTTTTTAATATGCAGTTAATTAAACTATACGCATAAAACGGTGAAATGATGGAAAACTTTTCAGAATGGTATCATAATATACTTGAAACAGCTGGAATATATGATTTAAGATATCCTTTAAAAGGTTGCGGTGTTTATCTCCCCTATGGATTTAAAATAAGAAGATATGCATTTGAAGCCATAAGAGATATGCTTGACGAATCAAACCACGATGAAGCACTATTCCCAATGTTAATTCCAGAAGATTTATTGGCAAAGGAAGGAGAACATATTAAAGGATTTGAGGAGGAAGTTTATTGGGTTACACATGGGGGAACTACTCCACTTGATGTAAAACTTGCTTTAAGACCAACATCAGAAACTCCAATATATCACATGATGAAATTATGGATAAAAGTTCATACAGATTTGCCAATAAAAATATATCAAATTGTAAATTCATTTAGATATGAAACAAAGCACACCAGACCACTTATAAGATTAAGAGAAATAATGACCTTTAAAGAGGCACATACAGCACATTCCACTAGCGAAGAGGCTGAGGCACAGGTGCAAACTGCACTAAATATATATAAAACATTCTTTGATAGGATGGGAGTTCCTACAATTGTATCGCAAAGACCAGAATGGGACAAATTCCCCGGTGCAGATTATACAATGGCTTTTGATACTATATTCCCCGACGGAAAAACTATGCAAATTGGGACGGTGCATAATTTGGGGCAGCATTTTGCAAAAACTTTTGAATTGGAGTTTGAAACCCCGGAAGGAGGAAAAGACTACGCATACCAAACATGCTATGGTATTTCAGATAGAATAATAGCTTCAATAATAGCACTACACGGAGATGAAAAAGGGCTTATATTGCCACCAGAAGTAGCTCCGCACCAGATTATAATTATTCCATTATTATTTAAAGGAAAAGAAGAAATTGCAATGAATAAAGCAAAAGAAATATATAAATCACTTAAAAACACATACAGAGTAAAATTAGATGATAGAGATATAAGACCAGGCAAGAAATTTAATGACTGGGAATTAAAGGGAGCTCCCATAAGGATAGAGTTGGGACCAAGAGATATTGAAAATAATAAATTAACAATTTACAGAAGAGATACAGGCGAAAAATTCCAAATAGATGAGGATAATTTATTAAATGAGCTAAATACTCTTATTGATTCAATAGAAAATACAATTAAAGAAAAGGCAGAACAGAAAGTTAAATCTTTTATTACAATATTGGATAATCATGATGTTAATAACATTAAAGAAACATTATCCACCAAAAAAGGAGTTGTATTGGTTCCTTATGACGAAAATATATATACTGAGGAATTTGAGGAAGAAATTGATGCTTCTGTATTGGGGACTACTGAATATGATGGGAAAAAGTATATTTCTATTGCTAAAACATATTAATTATTTTTTTATCTTATTTTTTATTAATTTTTGCAATGCTCTGCTGAATTATTCGTGGGGGCAGGTCAGAATAATATTTTGGATTATTTTAATAATGTATTTTCTAAAAATTAGTAAATACTATTTCCAAGTTTTGGGAGCTCCCTCGTTGAAGCATACTCTAAACTTGTGAGCCGTTATCATTTTTTATCGCGAAGTGTTTTTTTTATATTATGTTGTAATGTTGTGGAGTATTTAACTATTCGGCATTCATTTCTTTCACATGATGATTTGCTAACTATTTCGGAATAGTCTTCCTACCAAAAAGATAAAAGATAAAAAATATAAATTATAATTATTTATATTGATGTATATTTAAGTGTAATTTTAATAAAACAGGCGATAATATGTTTGGCATTGCAAAAATTAAAGATAGGATTATAAAAAAAATTAAATCATTCGAAGGGTGGATTTCAGACGGTAATAATTATTTAGATGTTAAAGATTACAAAAATGCAGCGGATTGTTATTATAATGCACTAAATAAAAATCCAAATGATGATAAGGCATGGTATTCTATGGCTTATGCATTATATAAACTGGGAGATTATAAAGCTTCATTTGATGCGATTAATGAGGCTTTGAAGTTAAATCAAGATAATCCAACAAAATATCATTATCTAAAAGGTAGTATTTATTATGCTCTTGGCAGATATATTGATGAAGATGAATCCTATAATTTAGAAGATAATAAAAGTTACCTGGAAGAGGCTTTTACTAATCTAAATAGTTATTATGAACAAAATAGACAGAATACCTCCGCACTTATAAAAATGGGGAAGATATTGATATATTTTGGGGAATTTGAAAAAGCACATATTATTTTTAAAAAATGTTATAATTTAAATCCAAATAGTGTATGTAGAGATTTTATAAAAAATTATAATATTACAATTAAAAATATAGATAGTTTTGAATATATTGAAAGAGGATTATCTTTACTTAACAGCAAAAAATATATTGATGCAATAAAATATATCAATAAAGCATATGAATTAAATGAATTAAATGAGCTCCCAATATATTATAAAAGTTGTATTTATGAGTATTTTAGAGACTATAAAAAAGCACTATCTTGTATAGATACTTCTTTAAGAATGGTCGAGAGAGACATATTTTTTAGTAAAAAAGGAGATATTCTTTTTAAATTAGGAAAATACAACGATGCAATCAACTGCTATGAAAAAGCACTGGATATTAATGACGATTTACCTTATGCATACTTGGGGTTAGGTATATTATATTATAATATTGAAAAATATGATTTTGCCCTTGAATGCTTTGACAACTTATTTGAGCTATATATGGAGCATTTAACTGATGATGAGAAATATCTGATTACAACATATACACTCATTGGAATGGGGGACATCACCAACAATATTGATTTTTTTGAAGAAGCCCTTAATTATATTGATAAACAGATTAACAGAGATATGGATAATATAGATTTATGGAGTCTAAAAGGATATGTCTTATTTAAAATGGGAAAATATAGGGAAACACTTGGGGTATATAATAATGCGTTGAGTATAGACCCCACCAATATAGGAATATTAGAATCCATTGCCATCACTTATGAAAATCTTGGAAAATTTAATGATGCCATTAGAACATACGAAAAACTTTTAAAATTAAATCCGGACGACGAGAAATACATTAATGCAAAATACGGTGCTGAAAATTTAATGTTTGAAAATAAAACAACCCATAAAATCATCACATCACCATTGTTAAATGAAATTACCCTACATTATAAGATAAAAAATATTGAAATATATATTATGGAACTGGTAGTAAAATATGTAAATGAAAATAATCCTACGGTGGCCTACCATCTGCTTATACATTTGGAAGAATATATGGACAGTAATGAATTTCCAGAAATAGAGATATTAAAGAGAAAACTAATGATTGAGATATATAAATATATTGAGAATAAAAGAAATGTTGATGATTACACATTAAATCTTACTAAACAATTGCTGTTATCAATTAAAGAATATCAATAAAAAAAGGACATTATTATTATTATTATTATTTATATATTACATAAATTATTATGGTGACGCCATGAACAAAATCGGTGTAGTTTATGAGGATACGGGAATATCTGAATGTCAAATAATGTGTGATAAAAAAATAAGATTCGGGGAGTTTGTATTACTTAAAAATATTGACAATATTGAGGTATTGGGGATTATTAAAAATATTAGGGCAAAAGATGATAAATTATTGGGCGTAGTTTCCATCGTGGGAGCCCTAAATGGACAAAATTTACTTCCAAATAGAAGTCCAATAAAACCAAATAGTGAAGCACTTTTAGGGGATGATTCAATATTATCTAAATTATATTATGATAATAAAGGTTTAAATGTGGGGCATCTATTAACACGGGATTCTGTAAGAGTGTATTTAAACACAAATAAACTTATTTCAAGGCATTTTGCAGTTTTAGCAGTCACTGGGGGAGGTAAGTCAAACACAATTGCAGTATTATGTAGGGAGCTCGCAAAAATAAATGCCACAACTGTAATAATAGACCCGCATGGGGAGTATATGTCAATGAGTCATGAGGATATGGAAGGTAGATTAAATCCTATGACTGCAAAATTAGACCCTTCAATTATGTCTCCCTCAGAATTTGCAGATTTAATAGGACTTAAAGAAGATAATAGAAAGGAAAGAATATTCTTAAATATGGCATTCCATACGATAAAGTAGAAAGAAAGGGAGGAATATAAAAAACAGTATCGAGGTAAAGTGTTTGTTGAACAAATAATGGATTTAATTGGTGAATGGGCAAATAATTCTATTGTTGGATGGGAAGTAAAATATTACAATCACATAAAAAATAAATATGGCAGTAGGAAGTTGGATAAAGAAGACACAGACACATTGCTTACTGTGTTAGATGCTATTGGAGATTTTGAAGCAGGTTTTTCGGCAAATATTACCAAAGGAGATATTATTGAGAATTTTCAAAGGGGCAAATTAAATATAGTTGATTTAAGCGGTTTTGAAGTAAATCAGATGGTAGCATTAGTTTCATATATTGCAAAACAGCTTTTAACAAATAGAATTTCATATGCAAAATCAAAAAGGGATTTATACAATCATGATGAAAAGATACGGAGCTCCGCGAGAAATACGATGTACCAGTTGGAATCCAAATTTCCAGCACTTACAAAACCAATTGTTATGATTGTTGAGGAGGCACATATATACATTCCAAAAAATAAGGAAACCGATGCCTCATACTGGCTCGGAAAAATAGCAAGAGAGGGCAGAAAATTTGGAATAGGTTTGGGAATAATCTCACAGCAACCAAAAAAATTAAACGAAGATGTTTTGAGCCAGACAAATA
This sequence comes from Methanococcus aeolicus Nankai-3, assembly GCF_000017185.1. Classification (NCBI taxonomy): domain Archaea; kingdom Methanobacteriati; phylum Methanobacteriota; class Methanococci; order Methanococcales; family Methanococcaceae; genus Methanococcus; species Methanococcus aeolicus. The sequence goes on from NC_009635.1 coordinate 263,672, forward strand.
CAAAAATTATACTTAGAATAGTAGAACCAGAAGACCAAAAATATATCCAAAAAGCTTCTGAGGATTTAGGGGAAGATTTAGTAAAAGACCTTACATCACTTGGCATTGGTGAGGCGGTGATTACAGGAACTGCAATAAAACTTCCTGCAATAGTTAAAATTGATAAATTCGATGGGGCATATGGCGGAGAGGATATAAACATTTATGAGGAATGGAACGAGTTATGATATAGCTATTAATTTTTTCAATGAGAAATATGTATAATGAGTTAAATAAATATTGGGCGATATTAGTAAAGGTGGGATATATGAAAAAATCATTTCTCCTGTTAATTATTGCAACATTGGTAATTTCAAATGCCCATGCAATAGTGGGGGATGTATTTGAGGATTATAATTCTTCATTTGATACTTCTACAAGTATATATTTAGGATATAATTATACTCCTGATATGAATTCTACGGAATTGGATGAATAGATTAATGAGCAAGGTAGTGACCATTCATGGGCATATCATATATTACAGCAGGACGACGACAGCTTTAGATTTGAAGTTGGATATTAGATATGGAAGGACAATACTTCAAAATATACCGTTAAACTTTATGGGAATACAACAGAAGGTGATGTAAGTTCAGTTGGTATAGTGTTCCCTTCGCTTGAAATGGAAAAAGATAAGACCTATCAAATTGAAATGTCATTAAATGGTTCCGATTTTGAGCTATTTGTTAATGGTGAAAAATATAATGCATCAGGATACCTACAAATAAGATATGCAAATGGTTCAAGTGGCTGGGAGTCTTTCAAAAATGGGAATATATCCTTAGGGAATTTCTCATTAAGAAATGGGGACCAGGGTCTAAAATCTAATATTACTGGATGGGATGATCAACATTTGGGCAGCCATCCTTTTACAAATATATCAGTTCTTGATGCAAATATATTGGGTGCAGGGGATAATACTCCAAATACGCCCGTAAAATCTCCCGCGCCATATGGTGCAATTATCATGTCCATAGTGATAATTACCACGATAATAATGAGGGATAATAAATGGATAAGAAATTAATAATTGGAGTTGGAGTTTTAATAATTATTCCAATTGCCATTTTTTTATATTTTAATGGAGCAGATGCGAACACTGAGCCAAATACCAGTCCAGATACCAATTATGATGATTCTGTGAGGTTAAATCTTATAGTTCAAGGAGAGACTGGAGATAGCATAAAATTAAATGATAAAAAAATCCACATTATGGCAGGTCTTGCCTCCTACGACCCTTCAAAAATAGGAAGTTGCCCATATGCAAACATTAAAATAGATGGATGCGGGGTTAATTATGAAGGAGCCACTGACGATGGAGGATTTGCAACAATTCCAGTTTATTTCGCTGAGAAGGGGACATTAACCATCACCTGCAAATATAAAAATTATGAAAAAACCATATATCTTCGGGTAGAATAATATTAAAAAAATTAAATATAAACTATTAATTATATATCTTTTTTACTATTTTTTACTTTTTTAAAATCATTGATTAGAAATTTAATATTTTCTGTTGTAATATTAAATAAACATCAATAAAATATTATTTATTAAGAAAACTATGATAAATGAAAATTTAACATGTTTTTATATGGGCGCCGTTAAGTATTTATATGGTAAAACAAAAATATCAACTATGGGGGTTTTAAACATGTTTTTTAGCACAGATTTGTCATTATTGATTTTTTTATGATGTAAATTTATAACATATCTCGGCATATGCCATAACGATTTATATATTCCTATATTGTTTGGGAATTATATGTTGATGATTTTTTTATTTACTACTTTTAAGTAGGTATTTTATCTAAATAGGTTGTTGAGGGTAGTTTTATCGAGATTTATTGCCACATATATTCTTTCCATAAAGAATAGTGTAATAGTGTAATTAGGCATCGACCTCCACATATTAATAAATAATAAACTAATGAGGTATATAATGGAGAAAATATTTGATAAGAAACATAAAGATTTTGCAGAAAAGATATCAAAAAATATAGGCTTGGAAGAATGGTATGACTGGAAATGGCAGTTGAAAAACTCCATAAGGGATATAGACACTTTTGAAGAAGTTATAGGCATAAAATTCCATGAAGACGAAAAAGCAGAATTGCAGGAAGCAGCAGATGTATTTCCACTGTCAATAACGCCATATTATGCATCATTGATAGATGTAAAAAACTTCAGAGAAGACCCTATTTTTAAGCAGTCTTTTGTTGGCGTAGAAGAATTAATAACCGAGAACTTTGAGATGGCTGACCCATTGGCTGAAGATAAAGATTCTCCGGTTCCAGGATTAACACATCGTTATCCAGATAGAATATTATTTTATATCAGTCATGCCTGTGCGGTATATTGTCGTCATTGCACCCGTAAAAGGAAAGTAGGCGATACAGATAGTATTCCGTCAAAAAAACAGATAGAAAAAGGACTGGATTATATTCGAAACAACCCTCAAATTAGGGATGTTCTTTTATCAGGGGGGGACCCACTACTTTTGCCTGATGATTATTTAGACTGGATTTTAACTGAGTTGTGGAGTATACCACACATTGAAGTGATTAGAATAGGTACGAGAGTTCCTGTGGTTTTACCTTATCGTATTACCGATGAATTAGTAAATATGCTGAAAAAGCACCATCCGCTATGGATAAATACTCATTTTAATCATATAAAAGAAATAACAAAATCTTCAAAAAATGCATTAAGAAAACTGGCAGATGTTGGAATTCCTTTGGGGAATCAGTCAGTATTATTGCGGGGGGTTAATGACTGTCCAAATGTCATTAAAAAACTTAATCAAAAATTGGCTGCAAATAGGGTAAGACCATACTATCTTTTCCAGTGTGATTTATCGGAGGGGCTTTCACATTTTCGTACATCTGTGAGAAAAGGAGTTGAAATTATAGAAAGTTTAATTGGCCATACAAGTGGATTTGCAGTTCCAAGGTATGTTGTAGATGCACCTGGCGGAGGAGGTAAAATACCAGTCATGCCAAACTATGTAATTTCATGGGGGACTGACAGGGTTATTTTGAGAAATTATGAGGGCGTTATTACCACCTACAAGGAACCAGAGCACCAGGATGATTGCAGTAAAGATTGTACGGGCTGTGAAAGAGGGCTGGCAGAGGAAGGAGAAGAGCATGATTTAGTTGGAATAGAGAAGTTACTCTTTAATTCGGCAGATGACACAATATCTCTAGTTCCACAAGGAACTGAAAGAATTGATAAAAGGGACAATAATGGATAAAATAACAAATATCCATGGTTCAGTTATTCAGTTGAGTGATTTGAACGATAGAATATATTTGATGAAGTTGAATCAAGATAAAATAGGGGAATTATTGCCACAATTAAATGAAATTTGTGTTAAGAGAGAATATACAAAGATATTCGCCGTGATACCAAATAATTTAAAAAAAGAGTTTGAAAATGAATGTTATGTGGAAGAGGCTTTTGTAAAGGGATATTTTTTAGATGATGATGCAATATTTATGTCAAAATATTTTAGTAAGGATAGAAAAATTAGTAGGTTTCCTGAAAAAGTGAAGGAAGTATTAAATGTTGCAGAAAATAAAAGACCCATTAAATCATGCTCTAATTTAGACTCCAATTTCTCATTGGGTGTTGTTAATAAAGATGACGCGGGAGAACTGGCAAATTTGTATAAAAAAGTGTTTGAAACCTACCCATTCCCAATTTATGACCCAAATTATATTATTAAGATGATGAACTCCAATGTAGTTTATTTTGCAATAAAACATTCTGGTAAAATCGTGGCAGCGGCATCGTCCGAAATAAATAAGGAAAATCGATGTGTTGAAATGACAGATTTTGCTGTATTGCCAGAGTATCAAGGTCATAGATTAGCCCAACAGTTACTTTTTGCAATGGAAGATGAAATGAGAAATAAAGGGATTAGAGTAGCATATACAATTGCCAGGGCGCTGTCCTTGGGCATGAATATCACATTTGCAAAACTTGGATATAAATATACGGGAACTCTTGTAAATAACACGAATATTTGTGGAAAGCTGGAAGACATGAATGTTTGGTACAAACATTTAAAATAATATGATTTTTGACCATATTCTTTTATTTTTTTATATATTTTAAATTTTTTTGTTTTGAATTAAAACAAATGTCCTAAAAATTTTGGAATAAAATAAAAAGTCCCAATAGCACTTCCAATACTGGAAAGTGTGGCAACCATTAAAACTCTCATGGCACTGTTATTTTTCATTAAATTTTTTATATTATTGGAATTTAAAAGCTCGTCAATATCATCGGAGGTAATCCCCCTATATTTTAGCTCGACTAATCCGGCAATATATCCCGCCCCTACAACAGGTATTAATGAAGTTATGGGAGCTCCCAAAAATGCTGCAATAACTGATGGAAATTTACCTCTTGCAATAATTGCCCCAAGAGCAGATAAACCACCATTTATAAGTATCCAGTCAATCGTGAGCTTTTTTAGAGCTTCTGGGTCCGATGCAATTGCCCAAAATCCATAAACTACAATTGATACAATTAATGTGGAAATAATTATTTTTAGATAATTTTTATTTTTTTTTAATTCTGTTAGCTCCTTTAAATTTATATATATTTCATTATTTTCAAGCTTTTTTAAATAGTTGATGATGCCTTTTAAATGCCCCGCTCCTACAACCACCAATATTCTTTCTTTTTCTTTGCTGAGTTCATATATATTTTTTGCCATATATTTATCTCGTTCATCGACTAAAACACCATATATTGTAGGAGATACTTCTTTCAATACATCTATTAAATCATCTGCATTATCTACCATTTCATTTATTGATTTTTCGTCTAAGTCAATATTTTTGTCGCCACTAATGAAACTCAGCATAATTTGTAGCTTTTCCTTAGATGACAGTGATTGTATTGCTCTTTTTAAAGTAATGTTTATTGGTCTATCTATTAATGATATAGGTTTATTGTATGCTATTGCTAAATCAATTGCCTTTTTCATTTCGCTACCCGGCTTTATGCCAAATTTCTCCCCTATATCTTTCTGAAAATTTGCTAAAAGAGTATGCACTAAAAAAAGACTGATATTTCCTTCTTTTATGATTTTTATTAAATCTACTTTTTTAAGATTATCGGGGTCATTTGTATTATTTTTAGTTATTGCAAAAAATCTATCTTTATCAAGCTCAACTGCTATTAAATCGGGGTTTATCTCGCATATTGATTTTTCCACCTTATCCACACTATCCTCCGAAACATGCGCGGTGCCTATTAGATGTATGTCACATTCATTAATCCCATTGTTTATTTTTATGTTCATAATCCACCAAATATAAATTATAATAATTTAAATAAAACGATATCATAAATAGATAATATAAATATATAATATAATCCATAACATATTTTTATACTATTATATCAGTATTATATATAAATATAAGATATGAGGGCGATAAAATGACTACGACTGTAAAATCAATAATGAAAAAACCCATTTTATTAAATGAAAATGATAATATTAGCGATGCCATAGAATTATTTAAAACCCACAATATTAGTGGAGCTCCCGTGATAAATGACGATAATTATTTTGTAGGTGTGGTATCAGAGGAAGATATTATAAAAACATTAACGACTCATAATGAAGATATAAATATTTTATTACCATCTCCCTTTGATTTGTTGGAGCTCCCATTAAAAACTACCTTAAAACTTGAAGAATATAGAAAAGATATTGAAAATGCAATGAAAACAAAAGTAAAGGAAATCATGGTAAAAGATGTAATTACAATAACGCCAGACACCACAATTAACGAAGCTTCAAAAATTATGGTTAAAAATAAAGTTAAAAGGCTTCCCATTGTTGAAAATGGGGAATTAGTTGGAATAGTAACAAGGCATGATATTTTAGAAGCTCTTTGTTAGTATTTATAATATAACTAATAACTACCTACCAATAATAATTAAAAATAAAACATAAATACAAATTGAGGAACATACATGATAAAATTAATATCTCCATCAAGAATACATATGGGACTTATAGACCTAAACGGAAGTATTGGGAGAGTAGATGGGGGAATAGGTATAACGATAGATTATCCTAATTTTGTTATTGAGGGAAGAGGGAGCTCCCAGATAGATATAGAATTTAATAAAAATATATTAAATAATTTTAATCCCCAAGACTTAAAAGATATAGAAAATAGAATATATAATTCTTCCAAGGAAATATTGAAATACATGGGAGAAGAAGGAATTTATTTAAAAATTAATGAAATAATGCCTCAGCATAACGGTTTAGGTAGTGGAACCCAGATTTCATTGGCAACAGGTAAAATAATATCCGAAATATACAATAAAAAATTAAATGCTAAAACCATATCAAAAATAACAGGAAGAGGCGGAACTTCTGGAATTGGAGTTTATTCATTTGAAAAAGGAGGATTTATAATCGATGGCGGACATAGTTTTGGAAAAGATAAAAATAAAGAAAAACAAGATTTTAAACCATCATCGGCATCAAAAAACACCCCCGTAGCTCCACTGTTATTTAGGCATGATTTTAATTGGGATATTGTTTTAACAATTCCAAAGGGCAAAAACATTTGCGGAGATAAAGAGATAGATATTTTTAAAAAATACTGCCCCATATCATTAAATGAAACTCAAAAAATATGTCATTTGATATTAATGAAAATGATGCCATCAATAATAAATAATGATTTTAATTCATTTGGTGAAGTTGTCAATGAGTTGCAATATATTGGATTTAAGAATATTGAAAGGGAGCTCCAAAAACCAGCTGTAAAAGAACTAATAAAAAATCTACAAAAAATATCATACAGCGGATTATCAAGTTTTGGACCAACAATATATTCATTATGCAATGGAAAAGAAGATATACAGAAAGTTAAAGAATATTCTAATGAATTTTTTGATAACAACGGCATAGAGGGGGAAATAATAATTACTAAGGCAAATAATACGGGGCATAAAATATTGTAGTGGGAGCTCCCATTTACTACTTAATTATAGTGTTTTTTATCGGAGCTCCGATATAAAAATTAAAAGATTTTGCGTAAATATTTTTATTATTTTATTATATTCATTCTTTCATTTATTTTTATATTATTTTATTCTTTTAACGGTATGAAAGTAATTTTATTGTTTTGTGCTACAAAATTGCCTTTAAATCTGTCAATTGTTTCAGGAAAATCTTTTCTATAATGGGCCCCCCTACTTTCTTCTCTTTTTAAAGCACTTTTTATAATTAATTCACTAACTACTATCATATTTTTTAAATCAAAATACCTTAAAATATCAATTATACCATTTAATTTTACATTATCTATTTTATTTTTTAAATCATTTATTTCATTTAGTGCCTTATTTAGTCCTTCCTCTGTTCTCACTATGGAAACATAATTCCACATAATATTTTTAAGTGTATCTATTAAATTATATACGGTTTCCACATCATTTGTGTTATTATCTTTACTATTTTTATTAGCCCCATTATCTTTATTTTTTAAATTATCTATTTCCTGTTTAATATTATTAATTAATTCCTCTGTATATTCATTGATATTATTTAATTTATGATTTATAGGGCTATTTTCTGCATAATCACAGGCATTTTTTCCAGCGATTGCTCCAAAAACCTGAGTATCTGCCAGAGCATTTCCCCCCAATCTATTTGCCCCATGAATTCCGCCTGCAACCTCTCCACAGGCATATAATCCGCCTATATTGGTTTCACATTTTTCATTTATTCTTATGCCCCCCATTGTATGATGTGCCGTAGGAGCTATAATCATTGGTTCCTTTCTAATATCTACGCCAATATCCATAAACTGCCTAAACATTGTTTCTAATTTTTCCTCTATTAATTTAGGGTTGAGATGAGATACATCTAAATAAACTCCTCCGTTTATTCCTCTTCCCTCTTGAACCTCGTTAAATATTGCTTTTGCTACGACATCTCTTGTGGATAGCTCCATTCTTTGAGGGTCGTAATTTTTCATAAATCTTTCTTTATCTTTATTGTATAATATTCCACCTTCTCCCCTTACGGCTTCCGTAACCAATATACCAGTTCCAACCATTCCCGTTGGGTGAAATTGCACCATCTCCATATCTTTTAAAATTGCACCTTCATTATATGCCAGTGCAAAACCGTCCCCTACTTTTTGGATTGGATTTGATGTAATTGGATATAATTGCCCAGCTCCGCCCGTTGCCAATACTGTGGATTTTGCATATATTGGGAATATTTCTCCTGTGATGTTGTTTATAAACAGAGCCCCATAACAAACATTATTTTTTACAATTAATTTTATTGCTGTGGTATCTTCCATAATCTTAATATTGTCCTTTTTGCCAACATATTCCATCAGCCCCGCCATTATTTCATGCCCTGTGCTATCTCCACTATAACAAGTTCTATTAAAACTCTGCCCCCCAAATGGTCGTTGTGCTATGGTTCCGTCCTCATTTCTATCGAATAGTGAGCCAAATTTTTCTAAATTTTCTAATTCCTTTGGAGAATTTTTTATAAGTATTTCAACCAATTTTGGATTATTTATGTATGCTCCTCCTTTCATAGTGTCATTGAAATGAATTTCAAAATCGTCATTTGGATTTACAACGGCGTTATATCCTCCTTCTGCCATCACAGTGCAACCACTTTTACCAAAAAGTCCTTTAACTGCCACTATTACGGATTTATTGCATTCTATTGCACATCTTGCCGCTGCTCCTCCGCCACCAATAATTAAAATATCTGTTATCATAAAATCACCTTAATTGCCTTAATTGCCTTAATTATCTTTCATTTGGATATATATTATTAATTACAATATATATAATTATATAATTAATTTAAAAAATAGTATAAAAAAATAAAAATAGGATTTTTAAAAAAGTACTGTATATAGTTAATCTTCAAAAACTGTCCCTAATCTGCCATAAGATTGTGAAATTTAGCTTTGTTATCGTATTTAACTGAAAAAGACCGAAGATTAATTATAAATTAAAAAGATAAAAAAGATAAAAAATAAAAATAGTATTTAATTTATTGAATAATTCCATATCCAATTAATCTCCATCTTGAACCTATTCTTCTACTCATTGCTATTCTGTCCCCTTTATCTGCGCAAATAGGAAGTTTTAACTTCATATCAGCCATATCTCCTCTTGCGGAGGTTATTATTCCAACTGTGGTTGCTGTTCCCACATTTAACATTAAAGCTTCATTTGATTTTAAAGGGCTTATTATTAATTCTTCGTCTGAACCTACAATTCTATCCAATAATTTTGTTTGAACTGTGATTTCGGATAAAGTTTCAGGCAATGTTCCCGGAGCTCCGGCTACACATCCACTTAGTGAATCTGATTTTGTAAGTGCTGGGTCTAATTCTGTTCCAATTCCAACCAATCCTCCCGGATGAGCCACTTTAACAGTTTTACCTCCAACACCAAGAGATGTGATTTTTGTAATTATAGATTCCCATCTAATTTTATTTCCTTCTACGATTTTTAATCCCGGTTTAATTTCGATTTTTTCGCCTGAATTAAGTGTTCCTTGAATTATGCTCCCTCCGATAACCCCACCTTTAAGCTTACTTATCTCGCATCCTGGTTTATTGATGTCAAAACTTCTTGCAACATATAATCGTGCAGGAGCTCCCTCATCCATTTCAGGGGTTGGCATTAAATCCTCAATTGCATTTAATAATATATCAATATTTGCTCCGTGATGTGCTGAAATAGGGATAATTGGGGCTTTTTCTGCTACTGTGTCTTTTACAAATTCTTTTATTTCGTTGTAGCTTTCTTTTGCTCTTTCTTCATCAACTAAATCAATTTTGTTTTGAACAATAATAATATTTTCAATTCCAAGGGCATCAAGTGCCATTAAATGTTCTTTTGTTTGGGGTTGTGGGCATTTTTCTGTTGCAGCTATTACCAATATTGCCCCATTCATAAGGGAAGCTCCTGATAACATTGTAGCCATTAGCGTTTCGTGCCCAGGTGCATCTACAAATGATATTTTTCTTGACATTTTTGTTTTGGTGCCACATACTGGACAGGTTTTGCTCACAGAATATGCTTCGGGAGCTCCACATTTTGGGCACTTCATAATCTCACAATCTGCATAACCTAATCTTATGGAGATTCCTCTTTTTAACTCTTCACTGTGGGTGTCCGTCCATGTTCCGGTTAGTTGTCTGGTTAAACTGGTTTTTCCGTGGTCAACATGACCAACCATACCAATATTTATTTCCGACTGTTTTACTTTTACCATCGATATCCCTCTAATTCCGTTTATTATTTAATTTTAATTGTTATCATTATATGTTTATATTTATTATAATAAAATATTTATTACATATATATTAATGTTGGATAATCTAAAATATAAAAAACCATTAATATAATATAAATATACAATATATAAATAGGAATAAAATAAATAGAATTTATTTTAATTAATTATATGTTTGAATATTATCAAAATGATTAAATATTTTTTATTACTTCTCTTAATTGATTATATGCAACACAGTATATATAATTTACATAAAATAATTTTATATGGTGAATATCATGGACAAAACAGGGAGCTCCTCGGCAATGGCTTTGGCATCAGGAACCATTATAAATGCCATAGCCACAGGTAAAGGTTCGGCATTTGGTATAGATTTAAATGTATGTGCCACGGTTGAGCTGATTGATGACGGAAAAAAAAGAATTAAAGGAATTATAAAAGACCATCCTACCGTGAAGCCCAATCTTATAGAAACTTGTGTAAAAAATGTTTTAAATTATTTTGAGTTGGATTATTCTGCAACAGTAAGCACAAAAACCACAATACCAGTGAAATCTGGGCTTAGTAGTAGTAGTGCCACATCTAATGCCGTAGTTATGGCTACAATTGATGCAATAGGGGAAAAATTAGATCCTAAATTAATACTTGATTTGGCTATAAAATCCTCTTTCGATGAAAAATTAACCATCACAGGAGCTTATGATGATGCAACGGCGTCTTATTATGGTGGCATAACAATAACAGATAATACAAAAAGAGAACTAATTAAAAGAGATACCTTTAAAAGTAATAACGAAAGCATTGAGGATATTATTGATGTTTTAATACTTATTCCAAATTTAAATAAAAATGTTAATGTAAATAGAATGAAACTTTTAAAAAATTCTGTTGCCGTGGCATTTAAAGAGTGTTTAGCTGGAAATTACTACAACGCACTATTTTTAAATGGTATTTTATATGCTTCGGCATTGAATTTTCCAACAAACATAGCAATTGAGGCAATCGAAAGTGGAGCTCTAACAGCAGGATTATCTGGAACAGGTCCATCATACATAGCATTATGCAATAAAGAAAATACCGAAAATGTTAAAAATACATTAAATAAATATGGTAAAGTAATTATCACAAAATTAAACAATAAAGGGGCGAGTATAGTATGGTAGAAAAAGTTTATGGAATTGGAGTAGGTCCAGGAGATAAAGATTTATTGACGGTAAAAGCTGTAAATATATTGAATAGCGTAGATACAATTTTTGTCCCAATATCAAAAGAGGGTCGGAGCTCCGTAGCATATGATATAATAAAAGATGTATTAAATGAGGATAAAAAAGAAAATATCGTAGAATTATTATTCCCAATGAGTAAAGATATTGATTATTTAAAAAAATACTGGAACGATGCTTTTAATACCATTAAAGAAGCAAATGGAGAAGTAGCACTAATAACAATTGGGGACCCAACATTGTACAGCACCTTCTCTTATGTGTGGAGCTCCCTAAAAGAAAATAATATTTCTGTTGAAATTATAAATGGCATTCCTTCGCCTTTTGCAAGTGCGGGAAGGTTAAATATCCCACTTGTTGAAGGCGATGAAAATATTGCAATACTTCCTCAGGGAAAGGATTTAGAAAAATATTTGGGAGTATTTGATACTATTGTAGTTATGAAAACTAAAAGTTTAGGAGAAAAACTTAAAAAATTAGTTGATGAGGAGCATAAAAACGATTATATTGTAGGTATTGTAAGTAAAGCCTGTTGCGAAAATGAAGAAATTCAAATGGGAAAAATCGATGAAATTAATTTTGATGAGGTTAATGAATATTTATCTCTTGCAGTGATTAAGAAGATTAAATGATTATATTAACTTACTTAAAATATACCGTTATCATTTAGTGAGCTGAAACATACTGTTGAAGTTGGAGATTTGAAAGGAGGTTATAATGAGTTATCGGAGCTCCGACTATATCGAATAATATAAATATGTATTATAGTATAATATGTCATAAGGTGATAAAGATGGCAACAACTTATGAGTTAAAAATACATGGAATTGTTCAACATGTTGGGTTTAGAGATAGAATAGAAGATATAGGCAGAGGTTTAGGGATTGATGGGGTAGTTTATAATTATGAAGATGGAACTGTAAGGATTTTGGCAAACTTTGATGATGAAGAAATAAAAGAATTTTTTAAAAAAAGTATAAAGTTTTTGGAAAAAAAGGACAATTTAATCAAAATAGAAGAGATTGAAGACAGAGAATTAAAATCACATATTGAGTTCCCAAAAGGCATAAACAGAATTTCAGCAGACGATTTAATGGAGTTAAACAAAAAACTCGATGAAGGGGTTAGATATATTAAAATGATATTTGGACAGATGGAATTAATGAATGAAAAGTTAGATAGAATAATAGAATTATTGGAAAATAAAAATTAAGATTTCTTCCTTTTTTCTTTTCCATTTTGATTTAATGAAACTATTTTTCCAGAAATTCACTCACTTATGGGAGCTCCCAAATCTACTCTGTATAAATATATAAAATAGGACATAAAAAAATAGGGACATATTAGGGACAGTTTTTGAACTTACTATAATCTCAAATTATGACTACACTAAAATTTAAATAGTAAAATAAATAAAAAATTAATTAACAATCTCCTTTAAAATCTCTAAAAATCTTCTATCTTCTTCAAATGTTCCAATGGCAACCCTTACATATTCCCCATCAAGTCCTTCAAAAGATTTACAATCTCTTACAATTACCCCTCTTTTCAGGAGCTCCACGCAAAACTCACCAGAGCTCATGCCATTTTTAACTTCCACAAGTAAATAATTTGCTTCGGAAGGATAAACTTTTAACTCCTTAAATTCTTTTAAACCATTATATAATATTTCCATGCTTTTTATACCGTCATTTTTTGATTTTTCAAAAAATTCTTTATCCCTTAGTGCTGTAATGGCACAAATTTGGCTTAATCTGGTTATGCTGAATATTGGTTTAACTCTCATCATATAATCTACAATTTTTTTACTGGTGATACCGTAGCCAATTCTTTGCCCTGCTAAACCAAATACCTTTGAAAAAGTTCTTAAAATTAAAACATTGTCATATTTTAATGCAAATTCTGTTAAATCATATTCTTCTTTTGAATATTCAATATATGCATGGTCTATCATTACAAGGGCATCTGTTGAATTTATGATTTTTTCAATATCTTTTTTATCAATTATATTTCCGGTGGGGTTGTTTGGAGTACATAAGAATATAATTTTTGTTTTATCTGTGATGTTGTTTAAAACACTATCCACATCTAATTTGAAATCTTTTTCCTTATCAAATTTTGCATATTTTATATTTGCACCATATATTTTTGCAGATATTCTATACTGTGTAAAAGTTGGTATTGGAATAATTACCTCATCATCTTTATCTATTAAAATCCTCATCATTGTATCTATTATCTCATCAGCACCATCTCCACCAACTACTATATTTTCCTTTGGAATATTTGTAAATTTACTTAATTCCTCCATGAGTATTGGATTTACTGGCTCTGGATATTGATGTATATTAGGTAATTCTTTTAATATTTCCTCTTTTATTTTCGGGGAGCTCCCCCATGGATTTTCATTAGAGCCTAATTTTATAATTTCGTCGGGATTTATATTATAATTTCGTGCTATTTCTTCCTTAGATTTTCCAGGCACATAAGCTTTAAATTCCTTTACAATATGTCTTATTTTATTATCTATTGTCATTATTCCACCTATTTATCTAATTATTATCATTCATGTTCGTGTATGTTATTTATTTATAGTCAATCTTCGAACTGTTTCACTCCATATTATGCAAATAAGACTATATTCTATTAATACGCCTTATAGCACCAATTATTTATGGCAAATAAGGGACAGTTTTTGAACTTACTATATTATTCATTATCCATATTTTCAATGGACTCGAATCTATCAGATATTATTTCTAATACATTATTTACACTATCACTAATCGAAATATTTTCAATTACTGGAGTATTTTGATATTTTGCATTTTCCACAATATAATCATTTATTTTCCGTATTATTTTAAAATTATCTATATATCTTTCCATGGGTCTTGCACTAACTTTTGCCCTTGCAGAAAATCTTTGTTTGTGCATTTCTTCGGAGCTCAGCGTTAATACAATAGTAATTATATTTGGCATCAACGAATATTTTTCAGACATTATGCCTGGGACTATATGGGTTCCCTCTATAATTATACTGGACCCCTCAGTCAAACTTCTATCTATAATTCCCTCTATGCCGATTAATACTGGCTCAATATGCCGTTCAAATCCTATTATGTGCTTATCGCATCCAAAATTTTCCACCGGAAGTCTAAGGGATTTCCATGCATCATATGATGAATTATATAACACAGGCACCAAATCCTTTGAAATACTTCTTCTAATCACTTCCCGTATAGAATCTGTCCCCATGACGCTTGGGATACCTAAACGAGATGCTAATTCAAATGCTATGGTGGAGGTTCCAACACCACTTGCCCCTCCAATAAGTATTATGATAGGGTGCTTTTTTAAAATATTTCTCCATAATAGATATTTTTCTGCTATGGTATCGTAGTTTTTTGTTAGGAGGTGATAATATACCCTTGTTCTAAGGTCATCCATTAAAATAGATGTTATGCCTTCTTTTTTTAGTATTGATTCTATTTCGCTTGCTAATTTATATGATTGAGTTGGTTTCATACCTATCGCTGTTAATGACCTTGCTAAAATTCCTTTTGAAAATGGCATTTCGTAATTTTTACCTACGACCATTATTTTATTCAATTTTTTGTTTAATTGTTCCATATTATGTGCCCTTTTTATGTATTTATTATATTAAATAGGGTTAATAAGTATAAAAAATCATATGTTTTTAAAAATCATATTTAAAAAAATTAAAGAAGAACCTTGTGAATTTATAGTAAGTTCAATAACTGTCCCTTATCCCTTCTATTATTAAACAAAATCCTTTTAGGATTTTATACAAAAGCATAGCTTTTGTAAACGAATTTTCATTTATTGGTAATAGGTTAGATTTTAGCTTTAATAGGATCTCTAAATTTTCCTCTGAAAAATTTATACGACCTTAAAAACTCCTCCGGAATTTTGGGTCGTAAAAACTCCTCCGGAATTTTGAGATCGTAAAAATCGCTTTGCGATTTTGAGACGGTTTAGTGAAAAAGACCGAAGATTGACTATATTCGTGGGAGTAGGTCTTGATAAAATATATAATTAAAAATAATATTTAAATAGTTATTAAATAATAATTTATTCTTCTTTATCTGTCTTTTTTACCAAAAGCACCGGACAATGTGCCTTTTTACTAACTTTTTCGGCAACACTTCCAAGTAATATTTTATCTAAACCAGATTTTCCAGTGGTCCCTATGACAATTAAATCTATTTTTTCGTTTTCGGCATATTTTACTATTTCATTTGATGGACTACCTTCAAGAACTTTGGAAGTCATATTTACGCCCATTTCCTTGGCCATTTTTTCTATTTTTTGTAAGGCTTCCATTCCTTCTTCTTCCAATATCTCTTTCATACTCTCCCAAAGTCCTTCCGTAGGAAGTCCTACAAATGGAACAATATCCACAACATATACTGCATGAACCTTTGAATTCATTGCCTTTGCTATTTCAAGAGCCTGATTTGCGGCTTCTAATGAAACAGCAGAACTATCTGTTGGAACTAATATCTTTTCGTATGGCATACATCACACCTATTTTTTCCTTTTATTATTTCGTTCGGGAGCTCCTGTATTAACCCTAACGAATACATATATTGGCGAACATTCTATTAATTTCTATTAATTATTTTGAACATATATAAACAATTTTTTGGATCTCTAAAATCACAAAGTGATTTTATATGGTCACTGGAATTCAAAAATCTTTGATTTTTGTAGATTTTCCGGTTCCACTCAAAAACATACCACATATTTTAAATTTTATATATTTCATTATATTGTCATATATTTATAGTATATTTTATATTGTCATATATTTATAGTATATTCTATATATTTTATTTATCATATATCTTATTTATATCTTATTCACATATTGGCGTTTATGTATCTTATTATCTAATTTTTTTTAATTTATATGGTGATATATTGGCAAATTATAGGATTATAATAATACTGGGTGTTGTATTAATGGGGGCTTCGCTTTTCTCCTCCTATTATATTATAGATAGCACCGAAGTAGGAATTGTAAAA
Organism: Methanococcus aeolicus Nankai-3; assembly: GCF_000017185.1. Classification (NCBI taxonomy): domain Archaea; kingdom Methanobacteriati; phylum Methanobacteriota; class Methanococci; order Methanococcales; family Methanococcaceae; genus Methanococcus; species Methanococcus aeolicus. Next base: position 280,325 of record NC_009635.1, read on the forward strand.
ACATTTGGGAAAGTAAATCCTGAACCAGTAGAATCAGGCATACATTTTAAAATTCCGATTGTACAGGATGTTGTAAGAATGAATATTTATGAAAAAAATATGGATATGGTTGAAAATAACGGAAATGCCGTTAAAGTTCTTACGCGAGAGGGGCTCCCCGTGGTTATTGATTTATCTGTGCAATATAAAATAAATCCAAAATATGCACCAGAATTATATTTAAGTGTTAAAAATCCAGAACCATGGATGACCAGTAGAATAAGGGCAAAGGTTAGAGATATAATTTCAGAATATAGCACTGATGAGCTTTACGGAGAGAAACGAACAGAGGTTCAGCAAAAAATAAACACAGAAATTGATAAAGAATTTAATGATAAAGGCATAATAGTTACAGCAGTTCTTATTAGAAATATTGACCTTCCCCAACAGGTTGAACAGGCAATTGAGCGAAAAATGAAATCTAAGCAAGAAGCTGAACAGATGAAATATGAAGTTCAAAGAGCCAAAACAGAGGCCGAAAAGAAAATCGTAGAGGCACAAGGGCAGGCGAATGCTACAAGAATATTGGCAAAAGCAATAAGGGAAAATCCCGAAATATTAGAGTATAAGAAATTAGATGCTTTAAAAGAGATGGCCTCAAATGATAATAAGGTATTTATTGTGCCGAGCTCTAATGATTTGATATTAAATGTAGATAATAAATAAAGTCCTTTTTATTATATTTATATATACATTAATTTTCTATTTTTAAATTATTTTAAATATATATTATTTTAGTTAATTTATTAGTTATAATACAGGAGCTCCGAAATATTACGGTTATTTTTATTTATTCTATGATATCATAATCTTTCATATTTAGCCTTTTTATTCTATTTTCTCCATCTATTTCGTCAATAACATTTATCACACCATTTGGTATGAGATGCTTCCAATCTTCATTATTTATTATTCTTTTTCTTATTTCAGTTCCAGAATATTCTGTTCTATTATATAATTTTGGTTTTCTAACCTCATATCCTTTTTCTTCAAATAATTCTTTCACAAGAGCATTTCCAGAATATACGATATCAAAAGGGGGAGTTAATGCCTCTACATATGATACCCACACAGCATTAAATTCTATATCTTTAATTGGTATTACATAATATGGGAAATTATACTTTTTGAGGGATTTTATTATCATCATAATTCTTTCCCCTGCTGTAAATGGATTATCAAGGGAATGACTTTTTTGAGCACTTCCTATGCCAATAATAATTTCATCTACTTCATTAGATATTTCCTTAATGATTGACAGATGTCCATTATGAAATGGTTGCCATCTTCCTATGATAAGAGCTCTCAATTTTTCACCAGATTTAATAGATAATATGATAATATATTATATATGATTTAAAGATTTGGGAATGTCTAGAGGTATGGGGGAGCTCCTAGAATTAAAATCGAAAAGTATATATAGTAGGTTGCCCATCTTAAAATAGTGAGTAGTGCGGAGATGGCCCAGTCTGGTACGGCGCGGGACTGCTAATCCCGTTGGGCTTTGCCCAACCCGAGTTCAAATCTCGGTCTCCGCGTTTTATTTTTAAGACTATTTTATGCTTTTTTAAGACTATTTTAGTGTTTTCACATTACGGGACTAAGTCCCGCAATGTCAATTGGAACTGTAATTAGTAATATGCGGGATTGATATATTTTTTTAAAATTAAATTATTCTTTTAACATTTTTTGTTTTCTTTCCCTGGGATGAGTATAATATAAAGTAGTATCTATTTTTTATGCCTCGTGTAATCTATTACAATTTCAATAGAAAACCCACTATCTAAAAGAGCAACTGCTCTACCATGCCGTAATGAGTGGAGAACTATTTTTTATTTTTTGGGGGTTTTGATTCCTCCTTTAATTCTTTTACAGTTTTTCTAAAAACTTCACTTATCCCTCCGTTGTTATTCTTTCTCCCATGTGGTTTTGAAATATATAATCTTCTTCTCCTTGATTGAGGTTATATTTTATATAATCAACCAGTGCATTTAATGTATCCTCCGAGTATACACCATCCCTTTCTACTTTTCCTTTTGTATTTTTTATTTTAAAAACACCTTCCTTTAAATCTACATCCGGTTTTAAATTTATACTTTGGATAGCCTACAACCAGTATTCCACAATATCCTAATAATATTGTGTGAATTAAAAAATTTGACTCTAGGATTTTGTTTTTTAAAATTAGTTCCTGTGGTTTTGAGGTGAAATATTTCCCTTCATCGCCGATTTTAAGGGAGCTCCCCAAATTTATGGCATGGTATTTGTTCTATTTTTAGGATAATAATGCCGCCATTATTGTTTAATTTGATTATTTCCTTATATTTCATAATTTCACCCAATGAATTTCATTAACATATTCTTTTCCTCTTACTGCACCTATTAAATGTTCTATTTTATTAATCTGTTTCATTTTTTTCTTGATACATATCTTCCGACATATTATCTCGTTTCATATTATTACGGCCATTTCCATTACATTAATGCCAACATCAATTCCCATGCCTTATTTTTACATGTTTCTTCCGAATACGCGCCCTTATCAGTAGTAGTATTTTAGGTTGTGTTTTATTTTTTTGATTAAAAAATTATGGGAAATTATATATATCTTAAAAATATAATTATTATATTGTATAACATATGTTTACATATGTGTGTATGGCATGGAGGTGATGATAGGTAAAAATAACAAGAGGAAATATTAAGAGAGGTAAATTCACTAAAACTATAACTTTTAAAAGTAGAGGGCAAAACATGAATCTGGAGCACTTTAGTTTTCTAAAAAATAAAAAAGGTGCTATGGGCATAGGTACATTAATTATATTTATCGCTATGGTATTAGTTGCAGCAGTTGCAGCAAGTGTGTTAATTAACACAAGCGGATTTTTGCAACAAAAAGCATCTTCCACAGGTAAAGAAAGCACCGAACAGGTAGCTAGTGGAATACAAATATTACAAATTAGTGGTATGCATAATACTACTCACATGAATAATTCTGCAATATATGTCACACCAAATGCAGGTAGTTCAGCAATTGATTTAAGCCAGTCTATTATTATTTTGGCAAGTGGTACATCAGAAAGAACTATTAGTTATAATATTTCAAAGGCACAAAGTTATGATTCAATAACAACTGGCGGTTCAGTATTTGGGTCACCAGTATGGGATAACCTAACTTCAAAAGACTTTGGCATAATTGTAATAGTAGATTCAGATGGATCATGCCAAAATATTACCCCAGTTATAAATAAAGGAGACCTTGTAGTATTGGCATTGAATACCGCAGATATGGATATGACTCCTCGGACAATTGTAACTGGTTTAGTAAGGCCAGAGTTCGGAGCTCCGGGTGTGATATCATATATGACGCCTGCGACATATATTAATGATGTAACTGTGGTAAGGCTCCAATAATGTGGTAATGCAGTATTGAAGTATCATTGGCGTATAAATATCTAAAAGCCAGAGTTCGGAGCTCCTGTAATTGGGGCCTACAATATATATTATATATGCCAATATTGTCATTAAAAATAGGGGTAATATTATGAAAATCCTTGAATTTTTAAAAAATAAAAAAGGTGCCATGGGCATAGGTACATTAATTATATTTATTGCCATGGTATTAGTTGCAGCAGTTGCAGCAAGTGTGTTAATTAACACAAGCGGATTTTTGCAGCAAAAAGCATCTTCCACAGGTAAAGAAAGCACCGAACAGGTAGCTGGTGGATTATTATGTTATGGGGTACGAGGACATATTTTCAAAAGTGGTAATATATTTTATGATTTAGATAAAATGGTAATGTATATTTCACCAAATTCCGGAAGTGCTCCAATTGATTTAAAAGAATCTAAATTGTTCTTAACATACGATGGTAAAAGCGTAGTATTGAAATACAGTGACATAATATCTGCTACTGATGGAAGTCAGGATGTATTCAGTTTGACAAATGGATTTGCCATAAACTATTCAAATGTAACACATCCTGTAACAACTACAAATCTTATAGACGATGTGTCATCTGCTTTTGAAATAAATTATACTGGGGCAACTCACCCAACAACAACTACAACACTTATAAATGGTACCGTAGATAAGATCAATATAACATCAAATAATGCTAATTTACTAACTATATTCAACGGTCTAAGAGTAGGGGACATAGTGACTATGGATACCAATGCTACCAATTGGACACCCACAACAGCTACCGACGCCACTGTAGTAAGTGTAACAAATCTCGGTACTGGAGATTATGAAGTCATCATGAACTTCTCAACTAATGTGGTAAATGATGCATCCACTACAACAATATTGCCAAATACTGACTGGGTAAAACTCAATGGATCGGCATATGTGGATAAAATTAAAATTGCCACAACCAATTCAAAGTTAAAAACAGTATTGAAAGGATTATCTGCGGGAGATTCTGTAACTGTATTATCCAATAATACAATAACTTCAGAAAATACAACCACAGTAGATAGTATATCATATGATGGTACCACATTTACAGTTATTATGAATTTCGCGAATTATACTATAATATCTGCTAATGCAACATTGGGTACATCAGACTGGGTAAAACTCAACGGAACAGCAGTATGGGGAGGAGCAGACGACAAATCATTCTTGATAGCCCCATTACAAGATAATGATAACTCGGTAGTAAATGGAGGAGTTATCAACAAAGGAGACTTTGTAGCAATACTTGTAAATTCAGAGGCGGCATTTGATACAGAAATTCCCGAAAGAACAAGAGTTTTAGCTAGATTCCAACCAGAGTTCGGAGCTCCTGCGGTCGTAGATTTCACTACGCCGATTGCATACACCAAAGAAATCATGGAATTACAGTAATTACCTTAAATTATTTAAGAGGCACATATTATGAAAATCCTTGAATTTTTAAAAAATAAAAAAGGTGCCATGGGCATAGGTACATTAATTATATTTATTGCCATGGTATTAGTTGCAGCAGTTGCAGCAAGTGTGTTAATTAACACAAGCGGATTTTTGCAACAAAAAGCATCTTCCACAGGTAAAGAAAGCACCGAACAGGTAGCTAGTGGACTCGAGATATTACAGGTTACGGGTTTGCATAATAATACCAACATAAATAAAACTGCAATATACATTTCACCAAATGCAGGTAGTTCAGCAATTGATTTGGGTGAAACTGTTACAATGATATCAGACGGAACCTCAGAAAGAATGACTAACTATAATTCTTCCCAGTATGATACATTAGTAACTGGCGGTTCAGTATTCACTTCGGCTGCATGGACAAATTTAAGTAGTAATGATTTCGGTATAATTGTAATTCAAGATGCAGATGGATCATGTCAAGCTGCTACTCCAGTTATAAATAAAGGAGACATTGTAGTAATTGCATTAAATACCGAAGGATTAAGTATGGGGACAAGGTCAATTATAACAGGTTCAGTAAGGCCAGAATTTGGAGCCCCTGGTATAATATCCTTTACAACGCCTTCAACATACTTAGAAACAGTTCAAATTGTGAGCCTCCAATAAGGGGCCCACAATATATATTATATATGCCAATATCGTCATTAAAAATAGAGGTAATATTATGAAAATCCTTGAATTTTTAAAAAATAAAAAAGGTGCCATGGGCATAGGTACATTAATTATATTTATTGCCATGGTATTGGTTGCAGCAGTTGCAGCAAGTGTGTTAATTAACACAAGCGGATTTTTGCAACAAAAAGCATCTTCCACAGGTAAAGAAAGCACCGAACAGGTAGCTAGTGGACTCGAGATATTACAGGTTACGGGTTTGCATAATAATACCAACATAAATAAAACTGCAATATACATTTCACCAAATGCAGGTAGTTCAGCAATTGATTTGGGTGAAACTGTTACAATGATATCAGACGGAACCTCAGAAAGAATGACTAACTATAATTCTTCCCAGTACGCTACATTAACAACTGGCGGTTCAGTATTCGATTCGACTGCATGGACAAATTTAAATAGTAATGATTTCGGTATAATTGTAATTCAAGATGCAGATGGATCATGCCAAAATATTACCCCCGTTATAAATAAAGGAGACATTGTAGTAATTGCATTAAATACCGAAGGATTAAATATGGGGACAAGGTCAATTATAACAGGTTCAGTAAGGCCAGAATTTGGAGCCCCTGGTATAATATCCTTTACAACGCCTTCAACATACTTAGAAACAGTTCAAATTGTGAGCCTCCAATAAGGGGCCCACAATATATATTATATATGCCAATATCGTCATTAAAAATAGGGGTAATATTATGAAAATCCTTGAATTTTTAAAAAATAAAAAAGGTGCCATGGGCATAGGTACATTAATTATATTTATTGCCATGGTATTAGTTGCAGCAGTTGCAGCAAGTGTGTTAATTAACACAAGCGGATTTTTGCAACAAAAAGCATCTTCCACAGGTAAAGAAAGCACCGAACAGGTAGCTAGTGGACTCGAGATATTACAGGTTACAGGTGTGCATAATAATACCAACATAAATAAAACTGCAATATACATTTCACCAAATGCAGGTAGTTCAGCAATTGATTTGGGTGAAACTGTTACAATGATATCAGACGGAACCTCAGAAAGAATGACTAACTATAATTCTTCCCAGTACGCTACATTAACAACTGGCGGTTCAGTATTCGATTCGACTGCATGGACAAATTTAAATAGTAATGATTTCGGTATAATTGTAATTCAAGATGCAGATGGATCATGCCAAAATATTACCCCCGTTATAAATAAAGGAGACATTGTAGTAATTGCATTAAATACCGAAGGATTAAATATGGGGACAAGGTCAATTATAACAGGTTCAGTAAGGCCAGAATTTGGAGCCCCTGGTATAATATCCTTTACAACGCCTTCAACATACTTAGACACAGTTAAAATTGTGAGCCTACAATAATTATTTAATAATATTTATATATTTTTTTCTTAATTATATTTTAATTTCATGACATCAAATATAACTTAATTATTTTAAATCCGATGAATATTGCGGGTTAACTATATAATAACTATATGGCAGGTATTCCAATATCATTTAATAAGAATAAATAAAAGAACCAATACTAGTAGGGGGCAGTGGTGAAAACATATGCCAATATCCAATATGATCAATAAAATAAAAAACATATTTGCCAAAGATAAAACTAGGAATAATCCCCCTAGGAATAAATCCGAGGAAGAAGAAAATGAATTATGGAATGAAGAGGAGGAGATAAACCCAACATCTGAAACAGAAGAACTTCTTGCCAGAACAGGGGAACTTGAATCAAAAATTCCAAGATTGGAAATGACAATTACAAGCCTAAAAAAAGAGAATGATGAATTAAGAGATAGCATCCATAAAATAAATGAAAATTTTCAAGATGTTATGTCACTTTATGAGGTGGTTTCAAATCAGGTAAATCCATTTATAGGCACTTCAAAAATTACCTCAAATACTATTGAAAATATAGAGAAATTGGAAAATGAGACGGAATATCTTAAAACTAAAGTAGAAGGGTTGCATAATGATATTGTATGTCTCGCTGACTTATATTTAAAGCAATATGATGTAGATTTGGATGAAATTATCGAAGATATATTAATAGATGAAGAAGTCTCCAAAATAATATCAGGGGATGATTTAAATGGATAATGAGAACACTATGCCTCCGAATATGGAGGATTATTTAACCGAAGATGAAGTGGAAGAATATTTAGATGGATTAAATACTAAAATTCCAACATTTATGGTAGAATTGCTAAGAAAAAATCTAAGAGATAAAAAATTAAATAAAGATCAATTGGACAGGATTGTGGATCGGGTTTTTAATATATATATGGGTAAAAAACCAGAAGACAAAAAAATAAAAGAACTAAATAATAAACTTAATGAATTATCTAGTAAATTGGATGCATTACTTAAACTTGCTACAATATCCTCCGCGACCAAGATTTCTAGCGAACTTGAAGAAGAATTAAATGAAAAAGGACAGGGCAAAGATGGAGAAATCGATGTTCAAGATGCGATATTATCCGATTCTGAACACATTGCAATAAATTCAGACGATGCAGACAGGGTAGATGAATCGTCTGACAAAAATATGGTATTGGGTAACGAAAAAGATTTATCAATAGTCCGTAGTAAAAATAAGGTGCAAGGTACATATAAACTTGAGAGTCTATCTGAGGATCCGCTGTCCACTGTTTTGGCATTTAAATGGATTGAATTTTTAGCAGGTCGGGTCGGCATAAATAATTTAATGAATATGTTAGACTATTATCATGATCTCAAATGGATATCAGAAGATGTTGTAGCTCGATTGATAAAAATATCTAAAACTATGGAATACTTAACTGAAGAAAATAATAAAATTGACGAAGTTGTTAATAAAATGGTACCTGAAGATCATATCGTTTCAATACTTTATGTTGAAAAATTAGCTGGTCGGACAATATCTGCTGATGAATTAGAGCATATAGATAGGGAAGTAAGTAAGATTAAACAATGGGTTAATGAATTACAAAATATATAAACATCAATGAGTATTATGGAGGTGCATAATTATGAATACCCCAGTAGCATTATCTTCATTATTGTTTGAAACACGACAAGTAACCAAGTTGAGAGATATTCCGGAAGACCCGATATCTATAATATATACATTAAAATGGTTAGACTATTTATCCGAGAGGGTTAGCACCTCAAATGTGTCAAATGCTGTAAAAATATATTATAATTTAGGTTGGATATCTGATGAAGTAGTATTGCAATTATTAACATATTTAAAAGGAATTAAAAAAGATAACTACGATTTGAAAGATAATTCATGCAAACTTACAATAACTGATCATCTGGTTTCATTACTATTTATTGAAAGAATAAATGGTAAAAAAACATCTGGTGAAACACTCGATACAATAGAGTGGGAAATAAGAAAAATAAAAGAGGGGGTTGAACAATCATATGGGATTTAGTTCAATTGCTGGATTTTTGGTATTGATATCGACATTATTGGCATGTTCATTATATCTGTATGATAATGTGGACTCAAGCCTGACTGAAATAAATAGTGCATATTCTGAATATATCGAACATTTGAGCGATAAATCAGATGAAAAATTAATAATAACTTCGGTCGTGGGTGTTGATGGTAATATATATATTAATGTGTTAAATAATGGCTCATTAACTAATGAACCATATAAATGGACAGCATTATACAATGGTACTCCAAAAGGAATTAGCATCGATTCAAATATAACATACCTAACTCCATTAAATAATGTGACCATTACAATAATAGGGACGGCCCCTGCCAGGATATGTATTGTGTCAGAATATGGAAATAAATATTATTATTATTTAAATTAATAAATATTCATGGTAAATATTTATATTTATATTTACTTATTTATTCTTAGAGTTATTTTAACTTAAAAATATAAATACCCATATAATTAATATATTTTAAGATAACTTCGCCTGTTCGGTAGGTGATTTAATGGCATCTAATACATTCTCGGAAATTATTATGTTTGTTGTTGTTTTAATAATTGCCGCCTCAGTTTCGGGAATTCTTGTGGCCAATACTCACCAAATATCATTAGGTATGGCTACTAAGGGAGAGGTAATCTCGTCTAAATTATCCAATATTTTTGAAATTATCAATGATCCAGAAAATATTCCCAGAAATGAAAGCACCGGCATTATTTCAATATATATAAAAAACACGGGGAAAACACCATTTGTATTTAATTCTGGGGTTACAACCGTTCTTATTGATGGAGATATTAAAACAATAAATTATATGACTGCAATAAGTAGTGCCTCAAATGAAATGTTAGATCCGTCGAAAATTGGTAGAATCGATGTTGAATACAATACTACTGGATATCATAGGTTAAAAGTAGTTTCTGAATACGGTGGAGCCCGAACATTGAAAATGCATATCCAATGAGTATATTTGGTGGTTTTATGAAAATTGCAGAAATTAAAATTGATAGGGATGATGTTCACAAGAGATTGGGCGGAGGCATACCTTGGGGGAGCATAATTCTTATTGAGGGGGAAGAATCCACAGGGAAATCAATCATCTCTCAAAGACTTACTTATGGATTTCTACAAAATAACCACTCTGTCGTATATATCTCAACACAGTTAACAACCACGGAGTATTTGAAACAAACTAGGTCTTTGAATTATGACATGAACAAAAAACTTTTATATGGTGATATTTTATATATTCCCGTATATCCATTACTATCGCACAATATTCGAAGAGAAAACTTCATAGATAAAATTATGAGTACTAAACTATTCTATGAAAAAGATATAATTATATTTGATACATTATCTTCACTTATATTAAATGATGTAAGTGATATAACTACGCATGATTTAGTGGCTTTTTTTAAAAGAATTGTGGGTATGAATAAGATTATAATTTATACCATTAATCCAAAAGAACTTTCTGAATCCATGTTGCTATTACTGCGGACTGCAGCAACAGTAATATTTAAAACTGAAATTTATTCATTTGGGAATAATATTAAAAATATGATTAAAATTGAAAAATACAATTTAGCCCTAGGACCATTTCAAAAAAGCATAATATACCGAGTGGATCCGAAAATAGGTATTGCAGTGGAAATATCCTCCATAGCATAATTTATACACAAAACTTACCTTAATACTAGATGTATGGGTGGCGAGATGGAAGATGAATTTAATATAATGATGAACAATAATCCACATTTAAAAGAATATGTAGATAAATTTAAAAAAAAATATAAGAATATCCCTGTATTTAATGCGACATTGTCAGGAGAGTTAAAGGAAGAAATATACCCCAATATAATTTACCCCATAGGAGACCCATTATTTATTCATATATACGGAGCTCCCAAAATTAGTACGACATATAATGTCATAGAACCACGGTTAATGCCTGATGAAATAAGGGCATATAAATCAATAATGGATAAGATTTTAGAATATGCTCCTTATGAAGAGGCCCCCGAGGATGATGAAGAATTTGAAAAAATAATTGAAAAATTGTTTAAAAGATCAACTAAAATAGTTAATAGTAAAAATAACAAAAAAAGCCTTTTTAACCATCTAATTGGTGGAAAGATAAAAATTACACAGGATGAATTTTATAAATATGATTATTTATTAAAAAGAGATTTGGTGGGAATAGGTGTTCTTGAACCCATTAAACGAGATCCGTATATTGAAGATATACATATAATTGGTTCACATAATTGTCAGCTTATCCATAAATTATTTGATTTACTGCCTACAAATATATATTGGAACGATGATTTAGAACTTTTTAGTTATCTAAAAAATTTATGTGAGCGAATCGGAAGGCCTGTTTCTGATGCAACCCCCATTATTGATGGTTCTCTTCCTGATGGTTCAAGGTTAAATCTATTATATTCTAGTGATATTTCATTAAAGGGGCCCTCATTTACTATTCGAAAATTTACGGATATTCCTATAAGTATAACTCAAATTATAAATTGGGGAACCATGTCGGCAAGAATTGCAGCATATTTGTGGTTATGCATGGAATACGGTATGAGTGTATTTATATGTGGTGAGACTGCATCAGGTAAAACCACAACATTAAATGCAATATTGCCATTTATTAAACCCAAATCAAAGATATTTTCTTGTGAGGATACTTCAGAGGTTAAACCTCCGCAGCCAGTATGGCAGCAGCTACTTACAAGGGAAAGAGGACCCGAAGAAAGTAGGGTTACATTATTTGATTTATTGAGGGCCGCTTTACGGTCTAGGCCTAATTATATTATTGTAGGGGAGATAAGGAGTATTGAAGGTGCCGTAGCATTCCAGGCAATGCAAACAGGACACCCCGTTCTGTCAACATTTCATGCTGCAAGTGTTAGGAAAATGATTCAGCGATTAAATGGGAATCCAATTAATATCCCATTAACATTTATGGATAATTTAAATGTAACACTTTTCCAATTGGCAGTATATAATAAAGGAAAATTTTTAAGGAGAGTTGTAAGTATTGAGGAACTTGAAGGATATTCAAAATACGCAGAGGGAATTGTAACTAGGGGAGTTTTTGAATGGGACCCACAGCTTGATAGGCATAATTTTACAGGATTAAATAACAGCTATATTCTCGAAGATAAAATTGCAACGGTTGCAGGTTATGATGACCCCCGGGAGATATACGAAGAACTGGATTTAAGGACAAGAATATTGGAAGAAATGGTATCTAGAAATATTTTTGGATATGATGAAGTAGTAAAAATAATATGGGATTTCTATAAAGAAGGTTTGGACGGCCTTCCATTCCCGATCTAAAATAATTGGGGTAATTATATGGTGTTAAATATTTTGCCGCGAATAGGATTAAGGCCCAGAGATTATTTATTAAAATATGTTTTTCCTTCGACAATAATATCAATTATTATACTTGCCATAGGTTTAAATTATTTTTCGGGCTACACTTTATTAACTACATTAACAATTCCAATCGTTATTATGGGCGGTGCTTTGGGTTATCCATTTATAAAATTACATGATCAGAAAACTAAAATAAATGAAAAACTTCATGTATTTATATCTAAATTTGGAGTACTTTCAATAACAGATTTAGATAGAAAGGAACTTATACATTTGCTTGCATTAGAAAAAGATGAATTGGGACAGTTGGCAGATGAATCAAACAAAATATATGTATTGTTGAATAGATGGAATCAATCACTTGCTGAATCTTGTAGATTTTTATCGCGCAGGACTCCAAGTGATGAATTTTCAGATTTTTTAGATAGAATGTCGTATTCAGTAGATAGTGGTGAGGACCTTAAATCATTTTTGATTAAAGAACAGGATATTGTTCTAAATGATTATATAGAATTTTATAGGCGATCCTTGTATATGTTGGACATATTCAAAGAAATATATGTTAGTGCAATCACGGCACTTTCATTTCTTATAACTTTTGCAATTATCACCCCATATATAGCTCCGTATGATTTTATATCTATGGTAATTATGTCACTTATTGCTTTTGTTGTATTGGAAATCCTGTTAGTACAGATAATAATAAATCAAATGCCAAGAGATAAATTATGGCATCAAGCCGATAGGCCCACACAAATCGATCTGAGCATTAGAAAATATTTAATAATTTCTATCATATTGTCGGTAATTACTATGTCTGCCCTAATCTGGGGAAAATATATTGCAGAAATTCCAAAATTGGTGTTAATTCCATATCAAATGGTGTTTGCTATTGGTATTACTCCCCTATTAATTGGTGGGTTCAAGGCAAAAAGAGAAGAAGATTTGACCATAAGAAGAGAATATAATTTTCCAGATTTTTTAAGGTCCTTGGGCGATTCAGTATCTGCAAAAGGAGGGGGGATGAAAGACTCTTTGGAATATCTTTCATATCATGATTTTGGTCCATTAACTAAAAATATAAAGCATCTTTACAAAAGAATGGTATTAAACATCGATAGTAATAAAACATGGAAATTGTTTGGAGTTGAAACAAGTAGTTATTTAATACAATTATTTTCGGAAATGTTTGAAAGATGTACATATTTGGGAGGTAATCCTGGATTAGCATCAGATATAATCGGAAATAATTTTCGTAAAATAATACATTTAAGGAAATCAAAATATCAAAGTGTTAAGCAATTCTCTGGTACCATGTATGGATTGGCTGGGGGCATGGCTTTAACATTATTCACAGTTCATGGAGTAACCAATATGATAAATAAATTATATGCAGGACTTAATATGGGACAGGTTATGAATCTTATACATGTTGTGCCATCCGAGGACATGAATATTGTAGCATATCTAATGTATGCAAGTTTAATACTTTATTCTATGTTTTCGGCATATTTAATAAAAATGATGGATGGAGGTCATCCACAAGTCGTTTTGGTGCATTTTGTTATAATGGTATGGGTAGTATCTATTGTAGCATGTGTAACAGGATATGTGCTGGATATAGTATTGGGAACCACTATTTCAATAGCTTAAAAAAATATTTGCCCTTTATGTTATATATTGTGGGGAGGAAGATCACTATGGTAACTTATATTTTTGGATTAATCGGATTATTGGTAGCGTCTATACAAGATATTAAAAGTAGGGAAATCGAAGATTATATTTGGATATCGATGGTGATTTTTGGATTAATTTATAATATATATTTATCTATGGCAACCGGAAACTATTTCTTTATTATAAATTCAATTTTTGGATTCATAATATGTTTTGTACTTGGCTATTTGATGTTTTTATTTGGGGTAGGGGGAGGAGATGGAAAAGTATTAATTGGCATGGGGACACTTACTCCAAATTATGATATGCCAATTTATTCAACATTGGGAAATATACTTACCATAGGATACATCCCCGCATTTCCAATAATGGTTTTTATAAATGGTATGTTTTTTATGATATTTTTGCCCATAATTATATTAATACAAAATTTATTGAAAGGAAATACGCCAAAAAATTTTAAAGAAATTATGGTGTTATCATTTGGAGAAAAAATGAAAGTTAGCGAAGCAAAAAAGAAAAATAGACTTATAATGGGTCGTGATAATGATAAAATTAATTTATTTCCTTCGTCAGAAGATGATGATTTTTCCAAGTATTCTGACGACGAAATTATATATGTCACTCCAATGATACCATTAATTATTCCTATAACTATTTCATATATTATTACGCCATTTATTGGTGATAATATCATATACCTAATAATATCAAATATAAAAATATAATTTATAAACAAATTAAAATAATGGGATAAAAAAATAATAAAAATATGCCCTGTTATTTTTAATGATTAATAGTATTTATAATATTATATTTTATTTACTTTATAGGCATATATCCTTCTTTCTTAACAATTTCCTGACCTTCTGGACTTAATACGAAATCTAAGTATTCCTTAGCAAGTCCTTTTGGTTCTCCATTTGTAATCATATTTAAGTTTCTTGAAACTTTGTATTTACCATTTTTAACATTTTCTTCCGTAGGTAATGCTCCTTCAAATTCAAGTCCTTTTACATTATTGTCAATATATCCTATTGAAAGATACCCTATTGCATTTTCATCTCCTTTAACTGCGGATTTCATATTTCCATTTGAGGTTACAACAGTTGCTCTTTCAAATATTTTTGATTTGTCAAGAGCTTTTTCAAAGAACACTTCTCTTGTTCCACTTTCTTCATCTCTTGTATATACATTGATTTGAGCATCATTTCCACCAAGTTCTTTCCAGTTGGTGATTTCTCCTGCATATATTTTTTTGATTTGTTCTTTTGTAATTGATTTTACTGGGTTTGCTGGATTGACTACAATTGCTACACCATCTAATCCAACTGGGTGAGTGATTAATTCAGGATATGTTTCTTTTTCTGCTGATTTTATCTCCCTTGAAGCCATTCCAATATCTGCCAATCCCTGCCCTGCGGCTTTAACTCCAACTCCTGAACCTCCGCCAGATACTTCAACTTTTACTTTTGGATTTTTTATCATGAACTGTTTTGCTGCTTCCTTAGCAATGGGCAATACAGTTGTTGAACCTTCAATTTTTAAAGTGCCCGATAATTCGTTGGTTGTTGTGGTTGTAGTTGTTGTAGTTGTATTATTGCTATCTCCCCCTATACAACCACTAAATCCTACAAATGATGTTATAAGTAATACTCCGAATAATATGCCAATGAATTTTTTCAATTCATCACCTCAATTATAATTATTGTATTATTGTATGCGATTTACCATACATAACATGGCATATTTATTATTAACGCTGTTGTGTATTGCAGGTATATGCCTAAATAATCCTGTCGTTATACTAATATATAAATGTTTCTATTTTGTATTATTTAGTTCATATAATATGAATAAAAGAAATATTTAAAAACTATGAGCTATATAATATAGGTGCACATATAATTATAAGATAATATTAAAAACTATGAGCTACATAGTATATAGTTCCCATATCAAGAGAGGAGAAAAAATATGACATTAATCGCATGGTTAGATGACCTTTCAAATGAAGATGTGAATATTGCAGGAGGAAAAGGAGCTTCGCTTGGTGAAATGTGGAATGCGGGGTTGCCTGTTCCCCCAGCATTTGTAGTAACCGCAGAAGCATATAGATATTTTATAAATGAAACGAAATTAAATAATAAAATAATGGAAGTTTTAGAAGGGCTTGATGTTAATAACAATGACGAATTAACTAAAAAATCAGCAGAAGTGAGAAAATTAATAGAATCTGCTGAAATGCCAACTGATTTAAAAATTGCCATTGTAGAAAGCTATAGTAAATTAGGGCAAATGACTGGTACTGATGAAACATTTGTAGCAGTTAGGAGCTCCGCCACAGCTGAGGATTTACCTGATGCAAGTTTTGCAGGGCAACAAGATACATATTTAAATATGAAAGGAGCTGATGATGTAGTAGATGCCGTTCAAAGATGTTTTGCATCATTATTTACTCCAAGAGCTGTATTTTATAGGGAACAGAAAGGATTTGACCACTTTGAGGTTGCGTTAGCTGCAGTAGTTCAAAAAATGGTAAATGCCGATAAAGCAGGTGTTATGTTTACTGTAAATCCCATAAACCACAACTACGATGAAATTGTAATCGAAGGAGCTTGGGGATTGGGAGAAGGTGTTGTTAGTGGAACAGTTAGTCCAGATACATATATTGTTAGCAAGGATAAAAAAATATTGGATGTATATATTGCTACAAAAGAAACAATGTTTGAAAAGGACGAAAATGGAATAACAAGAGAAATTCCAACACCTGATGAATTAAAAGATAAAAGAGTATTGTCAGATGAAGAATTATTGAAATTAGTAGATAAAGGATTAGTAATTGAAAAACATTACAATAGACCAATGGACATAGAGTGGGCATTGGAAAATGAGGGCGTATATATGCTTCAAGCAAGGCCAATTACTACGCTAGATGAAAAACCAGCAAAAACAGGAGGGGGAGCAAAACCTCCAAGTTCAGAAGATGCTGGTGGAAATATAATTTTAAAAGGAATTGGAGCATCACCTGGAACAGCATCAGGAACTGTAAAAATATTAAATAAAATTGAAGAAATTGATAAAATTAAAGAAGGCGACATATTAGTTACAAAAATGACAACTCCCGACATGGTCCCCGCAATGAAAAAAGCAAGTGCTATTGTTACCAATGATGGAGGATTGACATGTCACGCTGCAATCATATCTCGAGAATTGGGAACACCTTGTGTAGTCGGAACTAAAAAGGCCACGGATGTTTTAAAAGAAGGCACCATTATCACCATAGATGGTGAAAAAGGAGTGGTTTATGAAGGAGAATTGGCTAAAAAAGAAGAAGCAGTTCAAGCCAGAGTGGTTTATCAGGGAGCTCCCCTTATCACAGCAACAGAAATAAAGGTAAATGTCTCTATGCCAGAAGTTGCTGAAAGAGCAGCCGCAACTAATGCGGATGGAGTAGGGCTTTTAAGAGCAGAACATATGATATTAGGAACAGGAGTTCATCCATTGAAAGTATTGAAAGATAAAGGAGAAGAAGGTCTAATAAATGTATTTGCCGATGGAATTAGAGTTGTGGCAGATGCATTCTATCCAAGAACCATTACTTACAGAACCCTCGATGCCCCAACAGATGAATTTAGAGGATTAGAAGGTGGAGAGGACGAGCCAGAAGAGCACAACCCAATGCTTGGATGGAGAGGAATTAGAAGAGGATTAGACCAGCCTGAAATATTAAGATGTGAATTATTGGCAGTTAAAAAATTGCTTAATGAAGGATATAAAAATATAATGGTCATGATTCCTCTGGTATCAAGTGTAGATGAAATTAAAAAAGTTAGGAAGCTTGCGGATACCGTAGGTTTAAGACTTGGAAAAGATGTAGAATTTGGAGTTATGGTCGAAACTCCTGCGGCAGCTCTAATTATCGAAGATATAGTAGAAACTGATATCGACTTTGTGAGTTTGGGAACAAATGATTTGACCCAATATACAATTGCTATCGATAGAAATAACGAATATGTTGCTAAATATTATAGGGAAAATCACCCTGCTGTATTGAAATTAATAGAGCATGTGATAAAAACCTGTAAAAAGAAAGGAGTAAAAACATCAATTTGTGGTCAAGCTGGAAGCAGACCTGCAATTGTGGAAAAACTCGTAGAATGGGGGATTACAAGCATATCCTCAAATATTGATGCCATAGATACAATTAGGCAGACTGTGGCAAGAACAGAACAGAGAATTATTCTTGACATTATAAGAGATAGTAAAAATAGAAGTGGATTGTAAATATATTAAATAAAAAATAATAAATAAAATTTCTTTTTTTATCCTGAGCAAAGCGAAGGATATAGAAAATCCTTGTGATTTTTTTTATTTTTTTAATTTTATAGTATATGTTAATATATTATTATGACTTTAACAATTATAGTTGATTTTATGGATTTGCAAAATATAATAACAAAGGATAAAATAAACAATTATTTATATCGGACAGAAGAAGCAATATCAATAATAAAAAAAGCAATGCCTCCAAAAAGAAGCTTGTTGTATGATGTTGCAGAAGATTATCTAAATATGATAGAATGCTATTTTAATGATGCAAACACATTTATAGAAAAAGGAGATTATATTAATGGGTTCGCATCTCTAAATTATGCTTATGGTTGGATTGATGCAGGAGCGAGATTAGGAATTTTTGATGTAGGAGATGATGACATTAGATTTACACTGGCTAAATAGCGAGACCTAATTAATAATAAATAAAAATAACAAACTTAAAAAATATTATAATAGAATTGTTCAGGAACATATTATAGAATAAATGGCCATAATATGTCTACAAAATCAAAGATTTTGAATTTTCCTTCGGAAAATATGTCAATATTGTTGGTCATTGTGAATAAATTTTTTGAACATATTATAAATTAAATTGGTGAGATTAAATGACAAATTATCATGTAACATTACAAGCGCCTTATATTGTGAAGAATATTGAAGATGTTGAAGATGCCCTTGGTGTGGCGATATCGCATATAGGAAAAATATTGAATAAAAAAGGAATGGAATATGTGGATATAGATGTTGGGTTAACCATATGTCCAAAATGTGGAGAACCTATTGATTGTGTTTTGGTGGTTGCAAGAACAGCGATTGTAGGAATATTGTTGTCTATGAAAATATTCAATGCCGAATCATCAGAACATGCTGTTAGGATTGCAAAATCATCATTAGGTAGAACTTTAAAAGACATCCCACTTGAAATTGTGGACGTAGTAGAAATCTAAAAATATGGATGTTATATTATATTATATTATATTATATATTAATTAAAGATTCAATATAAATATATAACATATTTTGGGAAGGGGGCGAAACGATGGATGAAATTGATTTCGATTTTGTAATTGATAAAATATCGAAGATTAAAGACGAATCAGTTAAAGCTGGGGTACTTTGTGAATTGGCGGAAGGGCTTATAAATTCAAACGATGACCAAGATGAAGTAATAAAAAGGTTGCTTCAGATGATGGAACTTACAGATGCATTTAAAGATGAAAAATACTCTTCGATAGTAATTGGGCAAATCGCATTGGTGAGTGCCAATATTATGGGCATACCTTGTGATTCAGAGTTATATATTGGGATGCTGGAAGATAAAGAAGCAGAACTAGCATTTATGAAAAGAATAAAAGATGTAAAAAAGGAAATAGAAAAAAATACTAATTTGGATGACTTAGATTTGTCCGAATTAGAAAAATAATATATAATAATGCTTATTTATTTAATATATTTTTATATCCAACACAAAAATATGCTCTCTTGGAGAATATGATTTTACAATTCTTTTTTCAACTATTTCACAATTACATTTTGATTTAAATAAATTTATGGCTTCATTATAATCTGTTCCAACAGTATAATAATGAATTATGCCATTTTTTTCAACCATTTTCAGTGCCGTATCTACAAATAAATGGGCAAATTTAGGAAGATTCATTATTATTCTATTACCTTTAACTTCTGTTTTTCTTATATCATTATTTATGGGTATTATTTTATGTTGGAGTTTATTTAATTTGATATTCTTTTTAAGGAGCTCCACGGCGTCTGGATTTATATCTATGGCATATATCTTTTTTGCATTTTTACAAGCTATTGAGAAAGGACCAACTCCGCAAAACATATCCACAACAATATCCTCTGGTTTTACTTTTTCCATTATTCTCTTCCTTTCCCAGCCTAATCTCGGAGAGAAATAAACTTTTTCCACATCTACCCACAATCTATATCCATTTTCTTTATACATCGTTAAAGTTTTATATTCTCCTGCAAGGAGCTCCAATTCTCTAACTCGAAATTCTCCCAATATTTCGCTTTTTCTTCGATATACGGATTTTACAGATGGTATTAACTCTAAGGCCTTAGCCCCTATTTTTTTTGCAATGTTTTCGTCAATATTATCAGATATCTGTATAATTACAATATCTCCAATAATATCATAAGATAATACTACGGCCCCATTTTCTATTTCTTTCTTAAAGTTTTTAAGTAAATATTCCCTAAAATTGAGTTTATTAGTTTTTGGATTTCCCAACATATTAATTTCAATAAATTCTATATTATTGTATATTTTTTTTAAATTTTCCATAATAGATTTATCAATTTCAGTTTCGTCTGTGGAAATTATTGGAATAAATAAATAATTATCTTCTTTTTTTAATTTATAATTTTTATTAAGTTCGTTGTTGTCCAACAATATCTTTCTAATTCGTTCTCCTTTATTTGTGGGAACTTTGCAGCAAAGCACTTTTTTTGCTGTTATTGTTGTTTCTACTTCTGTTATTGTCATTATCTCACTTTTTTATAGTAGTGGTATTCAACAGTTTTTAAATTTATTCCTGTTATTTTTGCTATTTCTTTTGGTGTTTTATTTTCTTTTTTAAGATTTAATATTATTTCTTTTTTGTCCGTAGGTCTTCCTGTCTGTGTATTTTTTGGTTTAATTGTAATTTCTATTTCTTCCAGTGCTTTTATTAGTTTTTTACTGGTTCTACCATACATAGACTTTGGAAGATATATATTTTCTATATCTGAGCTCTCCAAAATATTAATTGCTAAATCTTTTGTTAGTTCTTTATTAATATATAATTCTTCTTCCTCTCCGAAATCAGTATTATCAATTTTTTCAAGGAGCTCCCTTTTAGATTTTCCTCTTATTGTTATCATAATATCTTTATATTTATATTTATATTTATATTTATTTTATAATTCTAACAGGTAGTTAAAACTTACTTTCAAACACACGATTTTAACATTATAACCAATATATTTATATATATTTTCCATTAATATTATATAATAAGTAGGTTTGTATTAGATAAAATCAACATATTAATATATAATAATACCATATAATATCCATAAGAATTTAAAGTTTTATTCTTATTATTCCTATTATTATTTATTATTATTTAAATCCATTTAAAGAGATTGGTGGTATGTTATGAGAGAAATCATGATGTCAGAATGTAGCGAATTATTAATTAATAATGAGTATATAGTTTCACAGCCATTTAGTAGGTCATGTTTCGACATAATTGCTAAAAAAAAGAACTCAAAATTCTTAATAAAAATATTGAAAAATATAGATAGTCTAAGTGTTAAACAGTCATCGGCTCTCTTAAAAATATCTAATTTATTAAATGCCACTCCCCTTTTAATTGGTTCTAGAACAAGAAATTATCCCATGGAAGAAGGCGTAGTTTATGAAAGACATAGTATAAAATCAATCACATATAATACATTTGAACAATATTTGAAGGGAGCTCCTCCAATGGTATATGCTGGAAGAGGAGGATTTTTTGTGAATATTGATGGAACAGAATTAAGAAGGATAAGGGAGGAGTTAAATATATCCGTTGGAGAATTAGCGGATTTTGCAAATGTTTCAAGAAAAACCATATACAAATATGAACAAAATATGGCAAATCCATCTGTTGAAGTTGCAATAAAAATAGAAGAATATTTGGATAGTCCATTAATTAATTGTATGGAATTAAGCGCCAGTAATTTAAAAGAAAATCCAAAAAATACAGAGGATACCAAAAACAAAAATGATGCCAAAATAAATAAAACCAATGAAGAAAATGAATTTAAATCATTGGTTATGAATATATTAAATGAATTAGGATTTAATTTAACAGAAACTGAAAAAGCACCATTTGATGTAGTTGCTGAAAAATACAAAGTGAAACAGAAGTATGAAGAAGAACCCAGATATAATCCATTATTATTAACAAATATAGAAGAAAATGACAATGCAGAAATAAGAAAAAAGGCCATGATTGTTAATCAAATTTCAAATATATTAAATAGTTATTCATTAATGATATTGGAAAATAGCTCAAATGATATGGGAAATATAAAAACTTTGAGTTTTAAGGAGCTTGAAAAAATGGACGATGCTTTTGATTTAATGGACTATTTATTGGATTCAAATAAAAATAAAAAATAATTAAGAATAAAAATAATTAATAATATATTATAGATATTGATATGTATATGTAGCTATATGGTTATAAAACATATATTTTATTTTTTTATTTATTTTTTTGGAATTCTTCCCAATCTTTCATAAAACTTTCTATTCCTTTATCTGTTAATGGGTGGTTGAACATTTTATCCAATACTGCAAATGGAATTGTAGCAACATCTGCTCCCATTTCTGCGGATTGAATAACATGTATTGGATGTCTCACAGATGCAACTATTACCTCTGTTGCTATTCCGTAGTTTGTGAATATTTGAACAATTTCAGCAATTAAATCCATTCCATTTTGTCCATTGTCATCTAACCTTCCAACGAATGGGGATACATAGGTTGCCCCCGCTTTTGCTGCCATTAGTGCTTGATTTGCTGAGAATATAAGTGTTACATTTGTTTGGATTCCTTCCTTTGATAAAACATTTACGGCTTTTAAACCTTCTTTTGTCATTGGTATTTTTACAACCACATTATCTGCCAATTTTACCAATTCTCTTGCTTCCTCAATCATTCCTTCGGCATCTAATGCTATTACTTCTGCACTAACTGGACCATCTACGATAGAGCATATTTCTTTAATTACTTCATGAAAATCCCTTCCTTCTTTTGCTATTAGCGTTGGGTTTGTTGTAACTCCATCGACCATTCCTAAATCGTTAAATTCTTTTATTTTATCCACATTTGCAGTATCTAAGAAAAATTTCATAATTTCACCGTTCTTTTTTTATTTTGTAGTTATAAATATAATCATTTTTATATTAATTTTAAGATATAAAAATTAATCTATTGCGTAGTGTAGTTTGGGAGCTCCCTAATATTATTTTAATATTATTTTAATATGGCGTTGCAATTTATAAATTTTTTCCCATATATGCCCCAATTCTTTCATAACCTATCTTTTTATAATATTCTCTAACTCCAATACCGCTATTTATTAATATTTTATTTTTATTAAATTCTTCTTTTGCTATTTTTTCAGCCTCTTTTAATAATAATTTTCCATATCCTTTATGTTGCCATGTTGTTTCTTTGTCCTCTGTTTCGGTTAATTTTTGCCCCTGTCCGCATATATGGAGCTGTCTTATTAATGCCGTGTTGTTATCTATCTCTGGTCTAAATGGTTTATATGGAATTCTTAATCTAAGGTAGCCTATTAATATATCATTTTTGGTGTCTTCATACGATAAAAATATCTCTGTTCCACCATTTGCTTCATAGTCTTCCCTACAAAGTTTTATATCTTCTAATTTTGGTATTATTCCTTTTTTATATATTATATGTCCAACTTCCCTACATCTTATACATTTACATTTTATATTTTGAGCCTCTAAATTTTTATATATGAGCTCCCCCAAATTACTTTTCCGAACTCCTTCCTCAATTACCGTTGCAGGTATATCTCGCTGTATTCGTGAGGTTCTAACCCATTTTGGCATTATTGATTTTGCGTAGGTAATTAATTCTATTGCATCATTATCATTTATTGGTTTAAATTCTCCTCTTTCATATATGTCATATAATTCAGTTCCTTTTATTACAAGACAGGGGTATATTTTTATTAAATCTGGTTTAAAGTTCGGATTGTTAAATATTTCGTAGAATAATTTTTTATCCAATTCTTTTGAAGACATTGGAAGCCCCGGCATAATATGGTAAGATATTTTTAAACCACTATCTCTTAATAATTGGGTTGCTTTTATAGTATCTTCTACACCATGTCCTCTTTTTATATGATTTAATATGTCGTTGTATATGGTTTGAACTCCAATTTCTACTTTTGTAGCTCCCAATTTTAGCATTTGGTTTATTTCTTTTTCTGTGCAGTAGTCAGGTCTAGTCTCCACAGTAAGTGCCACGCATCTATGTTTTGCAGTTTCGTTTATCTTCTGTGCTTCTTCAAGTGTATCGGATATTGTTCCATTTAAAGCATCTAAACAGCCTTTAACAAAGTTGTCCTGATATTCTGGTGGCCTAGATGGAAATGTCCCCCCCATTATAATTATTTCTACTTTATCGGTTGGATGTCCAACTTTTTCAAGCTGTTCTATTCTTTCCTTTGTTTGAATATATGGGTCAAAATCATACATAATTCCTCGCATTGTGGCTGGTTCTTTTCCTGTGTAGCTTTGGGGTACTTCTCCAAAATTGCTGTCTGTTCCCCCTGGACAGAAAAAACATTTTCCATGTGGGCACTCATGAGGGGAGGTCATAATTGCCACAACAGCCACACCCGAAAGTGTTCTAATAGGTTTTTTTCTCAATATTGGGACTATTATTTTTTTCTCCTCCTCCGTGGCATATTTTATTATTTCTGAATTTGGAGGAAATCCTATATTTAATTTATATTTCCTTAAACCTCGAGCTTTTATATCTTCTATCTTTTGTTTTTTCTTTTTTGGAGGTAAATTGTTTATATCTTTGCTATTTTCCATTAGTTTTTTAATTATATATAATATAAATTCTTTATAGCTTTTTTCATAGTTTTCATTATGATTTTCAGTATTTTTATTCAAAATCTTTGATTTTGTATTTTTAATATTCATTTTATTCACCGTGGAGCTCCATTATATTCATATCAATATTATATGTACATAATGCGTTTAAAAAATTTATTTAATAATGTTAAATATAAAATTATATAAATAATATAAAATTATATAAATAATATAAAATTATATATATGATAAAAGAAATAATATGTAGTAATTAGTTAATAGCGTAAATATAAAATATAATAATTATATTAACATACTATTTTAACAACATTTATTATATGAAGTTATATACTACTTCTTTTTTATGGTATATTTAATCTAATGTAATATTAAATACAATAGATATAAAAAATATACTTTGTATTTCTAATGTTCTTTATATATACTATGTTTTAATTATTTAATTAATATTAATTTAATTAGAGGTGATTACTTGTATAAATTAATAACCATATCTGACACCATTAGAGTTCCACCCAAAATGTTCGGAGCTCCCTTAAAAGATAGCATACATAAAATATTAATGGAGAAATACGAAGGATTAATGGATAAAGACTTTGGTTTTATAATGTCCATAGGCGATATCGGAGAAATTGGGGGGGGCAAGGTAGTTTATGGAGACGGAGCGGCATACCACCCTGCAATCTTTGATTTATTATGTTATGAACCAGAACTATATGAAATTATAGAAGGAGAAATTGTAGATGTTGTAGAATTCGGTCTTTTCGTAAGATTGGGCCCGTTAGATGGACTTATACACATATCCCAAATTATGGATGATTTCGTATCTTATGACCCGCAAAGGGGTGCTATCATTGGAAAAGAAAGCGGAAAAGTTATTGAAAAAGGCGATAAAGTTAGGGCAAGAATCGTGGCAATTAGTTTAAGAGAAGCTAAAAGAAGAGGAAGTAAAATAGCTTTAACGATGAGACAGCAAGGACTAGGAAAATTAGAATGGATTGAAGAAGAGAAAAATAAAAGAGCTAATATCAACAATACAAAGGCTATTGCGGAAGAATAATCTACTACTCATAATGAATATATACATTCATTTATTTATTTTATAATTAATGATATAATAAATCAATAATTGCTATAATTAAGGTGGAATTATGAAAAAATCTTGTATAAGATGCAAGTATTTAACAGATGATGAAAAATGCCCAATTTGTGGCTTTGAAACATCAGATAATTGGAGGGGGCTTTTAATTATATTGGACCCAAAAGAATCTGAAATAGCTAAAAAAGCAAGAATTGATATCAAAGGTAAATATTCATTAAGTGTAAAGTAATAAATAATAAGAATAATAAGGTAATAAAGACATATAAGAATAATAAGGTAAATAATGTATATGCTAAATGAATCGACAAAAGAGATTTTAAAAAAACCCTTTGGAAAAGTATATAAAGAACTACCCCCAATAAATAGAAAAGTCAATATTATCGCAGTTGGTGATATTACCACAAAAAACCTTCTATCAAAAAGTATAATACCAAACCTGTCCATCATTGATTTAAAAACCAAACGGAATATTCCTGTAAAAATAAACCATAAATTTAAAACGGTTTTTGAAGTAAATAACCCCCAAGGGTGCATATCTGATGAAGCAGAAGAAACTATAAAATATATTTCTTCATTAGATATGGTGGATACAGCATTAATTGTAAAGGATGGAGAAGAAGATTTATTAACTATGATGGTAATTAGATATTTTCCAAAAGATACAATTGTATTATATGGACAACCTGATGAAGGAGTGGTGTTATTAACTATAAATCAGGATTTAAAACATAAAATAAATAATATATTATCTATGATGGATAAAATTTAAATAATTGTGTAGATAATAAAAGAATATATATTTCAAGATAGTAAAATTACAAGATTATAAATAACAGATATTACACACAAACTATATTGGTGATTAAATGGAAATAAAAATAACATCTGATAGGGCAAACCCATTATTACATAGAAGAGAAGTTAAATTCATAGCAAATTATGATGGAACTACGCCATCAGTTAACGAAATAAAGATGAAAATAACAGCAATGTTAAACGCTGACAAATCCCTAACAATAGTGGATTCAATCTGTCAAGAATATGGAAACACAGAATCCTTAGGATATGTTAAAATATATGATGATGAAAAATCAATGAATTTATTTGAAAAAAAATCAGTTTTAGAAAAAAATAAAATAGAAGAAGCTGAAACAACAGAAGAAGACGGTGAATAAAATATGGCTACAAAAAACAAAGGAACACAAAAACACAATTACTACAAAGTTGAAGGAGACAAAGTAGAAAAATTAAAAAAAGAATGCCCAAGATGTAAAGGTGGCGTATTCATGGCTGAGCACCTAAACAGATTTGCATGCGGAAAATGTGGATACACAGAATTCAAAAAACAATAAATTTTTAATTTTTTTTATAAATTTTTAATTTTTTTAATATATGATGATTTTTTTAGACATAATTATGGGCGTTGTATTATAGTCAATCTTCGGACATTTTCGCTAAACCATCTCAAAATCGCAAAGCGATTTTTACGATCTCAAAACTCCGAAGGAGTTTTTACGACCCAAAATTCCGGAGGAATTTTTAAGGTCGTATAAATTTTTCAGAGAAAAATTTAGAGATATTTTAAAGCTAAATTCTACTATTACCAATAATAAAGAATGATTTAATGATTTGGACTATAAAGAACAGTTATTGAAGATTAACTATATGCGGGGAGCTCCCAAAATATAACATAATCTAATAAAACATATCTTTTTTTAAATTGTTCGAAAATATTATATATCATTCATTATTTAATCGATATTGTTATTATTTCATTATTTATCTTTATTTATTATTTTATTTAATTGTATAGTTATTTTAAATTTGGTGAATTAAAATATGTTAGAGGATATTTTAAAAGGAGATATTGAAAGAAAAACTATCACCCAAATATATGGTCCTCCGGGTGTTGGAAAAACCAATTTATGCATCATTTCTGCTATAAATTTTATAAGGCATGGATATAAAGTTGCATATATTGATACAGAGGGAGGATTATCGACCGAAAGAATAAAACAAATTTCAAATAATAATGAAGAATTTAATAATATATTAAATAATTTAATAATATATGAACCTGAAAGCTTTGAGGAACAATCAACCATACTTAAACAACTTGCCTTAATCGATAATTTGGGACTAATTATTGTAGATGGTATTGCATCACTTTATAGGCTAGAACTCTCCGATGATATCAATCAAAATGCAAAAGTAAATAGGATAATGGGAAACCAGATATTAATACTAAATAAAATATCAAAAAAGAACAATTCTGCGGTTTTAATTACTAACCAAATAACTGATACCAATAAAGGATTTAAAGCATCAGGGGGTAAGATTTTAGAATATTGGAGTAAAATAATAATTAGGATAGATAAACCAAACACCATAAGAGAAATGACATTAGAAAAACATAGACATGCAGCAGAAGGTCAGAAATTACGATATAAAATAGTCAATAACGGCGTTCATAAATTATAGTCATTGTAGGACACCCTGCATAATGCTCTATGTTAAATAAGCGATATTTATAGTTAATCTTCAATGACTGTCCCTTATCCGCCCTAAATTATTAAATAAAATCTCTTCGAGATTTTATACAAAAGCATAGCTTTTGCAAATAAATTTTTTCGTTTTTCTTTAATTCAATAGGCAATAGGATATTTTGCTTAATTATAGCACGATTTAGTGAAAAAGACCGAAGATTGACTATAATGTTTAGTTACATATGAGTAAATATGTATGGATATTGAAATTTTATTGCAAATATTTCATAATTAACCATATAATCTGTTATATCTTTTTGAACGCATCCTAATAATAAATATCTTAATATAATAATAATAGAATAATAATATTGTATTATATATATTGACCATACAATATTAAGCATATCGTTATATGGTGATATTATGAAAGTGCTATTATATATATTTGTAGAAATTGAAAATATTGGAAAAGCTATCAATGCCCTTTCAGAAGGGGAAATTTCTGGATTTTTTTTAATGGAATATAAAGGAATGTCACCTCAAGAGTGGGCTGGATTTTTAATTGACGAGGAACCTGAAAAAGCTGTAAAAATAATCAATGATATGGCCAAAAATTCAGTTGTAATTGGAACTGTTGTTAGTGAGAATAATCTTGAAAACATAAAATATGCCATAGCTGAAAAATTAGGGGACTACAAACATACGATTATGGAGCTCCCATTATGCGGACTAAAAGTAAATAAAGTGGATTAATCAAATTAATTATTATTTATTATTTATTATTTTATATTGGTGATGATAATGGTATTGCTTGAAGTAAAAAATGTTAGTAAAAAATTTGGAGATAGTGAGGTATTGAAAAATATAAATTTTACATTGGATGAAGGAGAGGTTCTTGGAATTCTTGGAAGAAGTGGTGCTGGAAAATCGGTTTTACTACATATGCTTAGGGGTATGGAGGGGTATGAACCAACAGAAGGGCAGATAATTTATACCGTAGCTCAATGTGATGGATGTGGTTCAGTAGAAGTTCCTTCGATGGAAAATCAAAAATGTAGTTGTGGAGGCAATTATGAGCTGATTTCTGTTGATTTCTGGGACAAAAATCAGACAACATTTAATTTAAAAAGAAAAATTGCCATAATGCTCCAAAGAACTTTTGCTTTATATGGTGAGCAATCTGTTATTGAAAATATATTGCAGGCACTATCAGCAGCAGGGTATGAAGGAAAAGAGGCAACAAATATAGCTCTAAAATTAATAAAAATGATTAAAATGGAGCATAGAATTACTCATGTTGCAAGAGATTTAAGTGGGGGAGAAAAACAGAGGGTAGTTCTTGCACGACAGATAGCTAAAAAACCAATCATATTTTTGGCAGATGAACCAACTGGAACACTGGACCCAAAAATCGCAAAAATTGTTCATAAAGCACTAAAAGAGACCGTAGTTAAAAATAAAATAGGCATGGTAATAACTTCTCACTGGCACGAGGTAATAGAAGAATTGGCAAATAAAGCCATATGGTTAGAAAAAGGAGAGATAAAAGAACAGGGAGATAGTAAAGAAATAGTTGCTAAATTTGTAGAAACCATTACAGAATTAAAGAAATTTGACAAGGTTGAAATTAAAGAGGATATGGCAATATTGGAAAATGTTGAGAAAAAATATTGTTCGGTTGAAAGGGGAATTGTAAATGCCGTTGGTGGAGTATCATTAGATATTAAAGAAATGGAAATATATGGATTGGTTGGAACCAGTGGTGCTGGAAAAACTACCTTATCAAAAATAATTGCAGGTGTAATTCCTCCATCGAAAGGAAAATATATATTTAGGGTGGGGGATGAATGGGTAGATATGACACAACCTGGTCCAATGCATAGGGGAAGGGCAAAAAGATACATAGGTATGTTATTCCAAGAATACACATTATATCCACATAGAACAATATTATACAACCTTACAGAATCCATTGGCTTGGAGCTCCCTGGAGAATTTGGAATGATGAAAGCTAATCAGGTGTTGGTTTCAGTAGGTTTCACAGAAGAGGAGGCAGAG
The DNA here is from genome assembly GCF_000017185.1 of Methanococcus aeolicus Nankai-3. Classification (NCBI taxonomy): domain Archaea; kingdom Methanobacteriati; phylum Methanobacteriota; class Methanococci; order Methanococcales; family Methanococcaceae; genus Methanococcus; species Methanococcus aeolicus. Next base: position 311,099 of record NC_009635.1, read on the forward strand.
AAACTATTGGATAAATATCCAAATGAGCTCAGTGTTGGGGAAAAACACAGAGTAGCACTTGCCCAAGTTCTTATAAAAGAGCCACATATGGTATTATTAGACGAACCAACTGGAACAATGGATCCAATTACAAGAAACCAAGTTGCAGAATCGATTCAAAAATCAAGGGCAGAATTAGAGCAAACTTATGTTATAGTATCTCATGATATGGATTTTGTGTTAAATGTATGTGATAGGGTGGCATTAATGAGGGGAGGCAAAATAATTAAAATAGGAGCTCCCGAAGAAATTGTTCAAATATTGACGGAAGAAGAAAAAGAAGAAATGATTGGACATTAATAACATATATTATTTATATAATTTTATTTTTTTAATTATTTATTTTATTATTGTTTTTGAAAGGTAATTATAGTTAATCTTCAATAACTGTTCCTTATCCGTCCCAAATTGAGCATATTTCTCTGTTGTTGGTAATATAATAAGAGATTTTATATTCTTTAACTATGCATTACGGAAATTGTTCGAAGATTGACTACAAATGAATGGTAAAAATATATTATTGGGAATATCAATTTTAACAAATGTATTATTGATAATATTAATAATATCATCTGTTTATATGGTATGGAGCTCCGCCAATGATTCCAGAAATGCAATTCCATTTGAACAAATGGCAGAGGGGCAAAATTCAATCTCAATAGTAAGTCAAAAAGTCATATTTGAAGATAACAATATCTATGTGGAAGTAGTTGGTAAAAACATAGGGGATAGAGTATGCGAAGGAAGTATAACTGCTAAATTTTATGATTCGGGGTGTTATTTAATAGGTAGCACAACAGAATACATTGCTAATATTGATTCGGGCGAAACATTTAAAATAAAAATAAACAGTCCTCACAATAATAATATATCAACAGTTAATTTATCAATAAAAAGTTATGGCAGTATGCAAACTTATGACGGAGCTCCCATTCAAACCAACTATAATATTTTAAAATACAACAATAGTCAAATTATTGAAGTTGTCGGTAAAAATACAAACAATAAAAAACTTAATGGATATATTTTAATAAAATATTATGATGGCAATAATATATTAATAGGGCAGAATGAGGTTTATTTATCTTGTGTATCCCCAAATGAGGAGTTTAAATTTAAAACCCATTACAATACTTGGATACATAATAATTACACAATTTCAAAATGCAAAATATATTCTATCTTTGATATATACAATCCCGTAGGAGGTTATTTGAGGGAGTTGGATAATGGAAAACAAACAGATATAAAAATAATTAGTCAAAAATTATCAATGTCAAAAAATGGACAGGCATATGTAGAACTAATTGGTGAGAATACAGCTAAAAATAGTATAGGTGGAGCAAATATACAAATTAAATTTTACAATGACAATAATATATTAATTGGATGTGGGGAAAAATATATTAAAAATATAGGGGCCAAAGAAAAATTTAGATTAAAAATATATTGTTGTATTCTTACTAACTATCATAATTACAATTATTATGGTGATGGCAAATATAATAATAATACCAATCCATTAATTTTAGGATATGATGATGAAGTTTCAAAATATAAAATAAACATAAATAAATAATTGTTAAAAAATATATAAAATAATATAAAGATATTAAATTTATTTTTTTATAAATCTCTTGGGTCTATTAATTCCCCTTTAACCGCACAAGCTGCTGCTGTGATTGGTGAGGCCAAATAAACTTCTGATTCCAATGAACCTTCTCTTCCTCTGAAATTTCTATTTGAGGTAGCAACCCCAACTTCATTAGGTCCCAATATACCATAGAGGGCCCCCATACATGCAGAACATGACGGATTTGTTACGACACAGCCATATTCATAGAATTTTTGAATAATTCCTTCGTTAATTGCCTCCAACATTACCTCTCTTGAAGCTGGGGTGACTACAACCCTAACATCATCAGCTATACCTCCATGCTGGTCTATGATGTTTATTGCAGCTCTTAAATCCTCAACTCTTCCGTTGGTGCAACTTCCGATAAATACTTGGTCAATAGGTCTTCCAGCAACTTCTCTTGCAGTTTTTACATTATCCACAGCATGAGGGCAAGCGAATAATGGTTCTAAGTCATTTACTTCTATTTCATAGGTTTCTTCAAATTTAGCGTCTTCGTCTCCTTTTAGTGCGGTGTATGGTCTTGTTGTCCCGTGCTTTTGCATAGCCCTTTTTATGAAATATGTTGTTTTTACATCTGGTTCTATAAGTCCAGCTTTTGCACCCATTTCAATGGCCATATTTGACATGGTCATTCTTGAAGAAATGGACATCTCTTCAACTGTTTCACCGCCATACTGGGCTGCTTTGTAAGTTGCGCCATCAAATCCAACTTCTCCAATTATTTTTAATATTACATCTTTTGAGGTAACGAAATCGTTTAATTTTCCACTTACATTAAAGTATAGCGTTTCAGGTACTTTAAACCATAATTCTCCTGTTGCAAATACTGCTGCCATGTCTGTGCTTCCTATTCCTGTTGCAAATGTTCCAAATGCTCCATATGTGCAAGTGTGGGAATCTGCTCCAACTGCAACGGTTCCTGGTAAAACATGTCCTTTTTCAGGTAAAACTTGATGGCAAACTCCTTCTCTAATATCATAGAAGTTTTTTATGCCTTGTTCTTTTACAAATTTTCTTAAAAGGGCATGGTTTTCTGCTGCGGTTATACTATCCGCAGGTATTTGGTGGTCGAAAAGTATTGTTATTTTCTCTTCATTATCCCATACTTTTTCTATTCCTTCATT